>NZ_JBFUGJ010000126.1:0-15490 GCF_056402975.1 Mesorhizobium sp. P3_A9
TTGGGTGCGCCGGCCATGATGGGGTCCTCATTGTCGGCAAGGAAGCGGATGTTGGTACCGGCCGTCTCGGCCCTCACTTCGTGGAACGACTTCATCACTTCGATGAGACCGATTATGTCGCCGGCGGCGACCGCGTCGCCATCAGCCTTGTAGGGCGGCTGGTCTGGCGAAGCGCTCCGATAGAAAGTGCCGGGAAGAGGTGAAAGGATCTGGGCCATAAAAAGCTCCGGAAAACTGCAGACAGGCTAATTCGGAACCGCCCGCGCGGGCGGTTTTAAGTCGACTTCAGTGCCAAGGGGCGATTGCGGTGCGCACGGCCCTGGCTATTTCGATGGCGTTCGGCGTGTCGGAATGCACACAGATGGTTTCGCAGCGTACGGGGAAGAAACTGCCATCCTCTGCCGTGCCCTCGCGCTTGCTGATGGCGCGCACGCAACGCTCGGCCATCTCCGCGGGGTCCTTGGCGTCATGAACGCGTGTCAGGATCAGCTTGCCGGAGGCATCGTAGTCGAGATCGGCATAGAACTCGGCGACGAATGGGATACCGCGCTCCTGATAGATCTTCTCGTGCAGGGTGCCCGTCATGCCGAACAGGGGTACGCCGAAAACCTCTGCCGCGTCGCACACGCCATGGGCGATTGCCTCCTGCTGCATGGCCATGAAGTAAAGGCTGCCATGCGGCTTGATATGGTGGAGTTCCATACCCTCTGCCTTGAGGAAGCCGGCAAGCGCGCCCACCTGGTAAATGATGGTGTTCCTGACTTCGTCGCGGGTCATCCGCATCTCTCGCCGGCCGAAACCCTGAATGTCCGGCAAGCCTGGATGGGCGCCGATCTTTACGCTACTCGCCTTGGCGCTGCGGACGGCGGCGTGCATGTGATCGGGATCGGAAGCGTGAAAACCACAGGCGACATTGGCAACGTCGATGATCGGCATCATGCCGACATCATCGCCAACCTTATAAAGGCCAAAGCTTTCGCCCATGTCGCAGTTTAGCGTTACCGCCATCGCATTGTTACCCCTCGAAGCTGCCGTCTTTGCGGCGTTGCAGCATTTTTTGCGCATGCGGGGGCACTTGTGAAATAGTAGTTTATTGATTGTGATATCAAAAAAACAGATAATGGTTCTGGGCCGGGGCGCACCATGACCATCACATTGAAACAGTTGGATTATTTCATCGCCACCGCCGAGAGCGGACAGGTTAGTCATGCCGCGGTGGAACTCAACATCTCGCAATCGGCGGTCACTGCGGCGATCAAGACGCTGGAGGCTGACCTGGGCGTACGGCTTTTGGAGCGAAACCACGCTGGCGTAAGGTTGACGATGGAGGGCGCGCGGTTTCTTGAACATGCGCGTGTTATCACCGGGGCTGTCGCTGCCGCTGTCCGAAGCCCCTTGCGCGACAGGAAAGGCCTGGCGGGCAAGCTGCGGCTTGGTATGACCTACACCGTCGTCGGCTACTACATGTCGCGCCACTACACGCGGTTCCGAAAGACCTATCCCGAGATCGAGGTCGAGGTGCTGGAACTGCCCCGGGACGCTCTCGAAAGCGGCTTGATGTGCGGGGAGATCGACATGGCTGTGATGCTGGTGTCCAACCTGGCGCATACTGAGGAATTGGCGCAGGAGGTCTTGATGCGGTCGAATCGCCGGCTCTGGCTTTCGGCTGATCATCACCTGCTAGCACGGCCGGAAATCAGCCTCGCCGATGTGGCGGCGGAAGATTATGTCATGCTGACGGTGGATGAGGCACGCACCACGGCCGCCCGTTACTGGGATGCCGCGGGGCTTTCGCTCCGCACAGTCCTTACCACCAGTTCGGTCGAGGCCGTGCGCTCGCTCGTGGCTGCAGGCATGGGGGTCACTGTCCTGTCAGACATGGTCTACCGACCCTGGTCTTTGGAGGGGCAGCGCATCGAAGTGCGCCGGCTTGTCGAGCCCATCCCCAGCATGGATGTCGGCCTGGCATGGTCGCGTGACAGACCAATCGAGCCGGCGGCGGCGGCCTTCCGGGCCTTCATGTCCGTGACCATGGGCGGTGGCGGCTAGAGCAGTTCACCGTTTCACGGAAACGGCAACCTGCTCTAACTCTTTGTTTTGACGCAATTCCGGACGGAAAACCGTTTCCCACCTTTCCTGGAATTGGCTCTAACACTGACCGTCAGACAGACGCTTTGCCTCAGACTGGAGGAGCGTCCAGGCGTTTGGAGATCGAAACGATCCAGGCACGAAGTTCTGGTGCGAATGGCTTTTCCAGCGCCGCACGGTCCCAGGCGAGGAAATAGGCGTCGGACAACCTTATCCGCTGATCGAACGGCACGATGAGCCGACCTGCGGCGATATCGTCAGCGGCCATCGACAATTGCGCAAGCACAAACCCCTTTCCATTGATCGCAGCGTCGATCGCGGCGCTCGACAAGGAAAAGGCAACTTCACCTGATGTCTTTCGATGGGGTGCGCCGATCCTGCTTGCCCATTCAGCCCAACTTGGCGGCGATTGATGATCTCGAGCCCATTCTATGCCCAGGAGAGGAAAATCGAGGATATCCGAAGGCTTGTGGACAGGCCGATTGACCAGCAACCCTGGCGCACAGGCAGGCACCACCCAATCCGTGAACAGTTCGGTATAGTGATCGTAGTCGTGAACCTTGGTGCCGTATGAGATCCTGAAATCAACCTGATCCTTGTCGAAACGCGGCTCCTGCTCGGCGCCGACGAGACGCACCGTCGCGCCGGCGTGGCCTATTTGCCAATCCAGAAGCTTTGGCGCGATCCATTTGCTGGCGAGCGAGGGAAGGCAGGAAATGGTCAGCGCACTTTCCGATCGCGCCCGCTCGACGATGTGCTGGGCGTTGCGGATCTGGTCGAAACCCGACGAAATGGCCGCATGGTAGGTTCGTCCCCAAGACGTGAGGGCAACGTTCCTGCCACGGCGCTCGAGTAAACTGAGCCCGAGCACATCCTCCGCCTTGCGGATTTGCTGGCTGACCGCGCCGACGGAAACGCCAAGCTCGTTGGCTGCGGCCGTCACGCTGCCGCATCGACCGAAAGCCTCGAAGGCCTGTATCGCGCGCAGAGGGGGCGTTTTCTTCACCTGGGGATGATCCTGGGGTCGGCTTGCTTTAGCATTTCTAAAATAGAACGCAGATGCAAGCCCTATGTCGTCTGCCGTCCGGGAGCTATTCGTTTTGGCGTTCACAAGCTCGGGAGGACGCCATGTTTCTTCGAAACTGTTGGTACGTTGCCGCATGGGACCATGAGGTCACGGACCAGCTGAAGCCCACTCGAATCCTTGGCGAAGATATTGTCCTCTATCGCCGCACGGATGGTGCCGTGGCCGCCCTCGAAGACGCCTGCCCGCATCGCAAGTTGCCGCTGTCCATGGGCCGCATCAAGGGCGACATGGTAGAATGCGGCTATCACGGTCTGACCTTTGACAGCACTGGAACCTGCACGCGTGTGCCCGGTGCTGAAAAGATACCGCATGTCGCATGCGTTCGTTCTTATCCGATTGCCGAACGTTACGGACTGCTCTGGATATGGATGGGCGAAGCGGAAAAGGCCGATCCTGCTCTCATTTTCGAGGTCGATCACTGGGGCGATCCGATCTGGGGCGTCAATCGCGGCGAGTCGATGCTGCTCGATTGCAACTACCTCTACATGACCGACAACCTGCTCGATCCTTCCCATGTGTCATGGGTACACCAATCGTCTTTCGGCGGCGTTCAGGCAATGGAGGATGCGCCGCTCGAAACCACCGTGGGTACAGACGGCGTGACCGTGTGGCGCTGGGTGGTCGATGCCGCACCGGCGCCCTTCTATGCGCCTTTCCTCAAATTCTCCGGCAATTGCGACCGCAAGCAGCACTACGAGGTGCGCTACCCCTCCAACGCCATCATCAAGGCGATCTTCGTGCCGGCCCGCACCGGCGGCGAGGGCAAGCCGCTGCACGACGACGTGTTCCTCATGGACAGCTACAACTTCATGACGCCGGTCGATGAGAACCAGACGAAATATTACTGGTTCCAGATGCGCAATTTCGCCCCCGACGATCTGGAGGTTTCGCGCCAGTTTGCGACCTCCGTGCGCGGCGCGTTCGACGAGGACCGAGCCGTGCTCAATGCCGTGCACAAAGGCATGGCCAACAAGCGCACGCCCAATCTCGATCTCAAGATCGATGTCGGCCCGCTGCGCTTTCGCCGTAACCTGGCCAAGCTGATCGCCAGCGAGAGCCAGCAATTGGCGGCCGCCGAATGAACGCATTCGCCGCTCGCGACACCATCGCAAGAAGCGGGTTTCGCGACCTGAAAGTGGTCGCGAAGGTGCGCGAAAGCGCCGTCATCACGTCATTCCATCTCGAGCCGGTCAATCCACAGGACTGGCGCAACTTCCAGCCGGGCCAGTTCCTGGTGTTCCGGATTCCGGTAGCACGGGAGGCAGCCGGCGATAGGGGATATGTGCTGCGCAACTACAGCGTCTCCTGTTCCCCCGACAGCACTCGCTATCGGATCAGCGTGAAGCGCGAAGCAGCACCCGCGCCGGGGCTGCCCGACGGGGTAAGCTCGTGCTTCCTGCATGACCGGATCGAGGTCGGCGATGTGCTTCAGGCGGAAGGGCCGCGCGGCGATTTCGTGCTCGACAAGGCCAGCAACCGCCCAGTCGTGCTGCTCAGCGGTGGCGTCGGGCTGACGCCAATGGTGTCGATGCTGCACGCGCTGGCTTCGATGCTGGACCGCCGTGCCGTCTTCATCCACGCTTGCGAGAATGGGGGTGTGCATGCCTTGCGCGACGAGGTGACCGGCCTGGTCACGACCCGGCCCGGCCTGACCGCGCACTATTGCTACCGGTCTCCGTCCGAGCGTGACAAAGCCGAGCAGCGCTTCCACAGCGAAGGCATGATTTCGCGCGCGGTGCTGCAGCGCCTGCTGCCGATCGACGACTATGATTTCTACCTCTGTGGCCCACCGCCGTTCATGCAGGCGATCTACGCCCTGCTACGCGAGCTTGGCGTACCGAAGCATCGCATTGCCTACGAATTCTTCGGCCCGGCGACGGTGCTTGAGCCCGATGCCGTGCGAGCTCCCGCAGCTCCTGCAGAGCAGGCAAGGATCGAGCCGGCCGGGGAGGCGACAATCGTGGAATTCCGGAAGTCGGGCCGGACGGCCGTCTGGGATGGCTCGGCCGCATCATTGCTCGACTTCGCCGAGAACCAGGGTCTGTTGCCGGAGTTCAGCTGCCGGGCCGGCATCTGCGGCACATGCAAGTCGCGGCTGATCTCAGGCGACGTCACCTATTTCGAAGAACCGCTGGATGAGCTTGGGGCAGGCGAGGTGCTGCTGTGCTGCTCCAAGCCGCGCGGATCAGTCGTCCTGGATATTTGACAAGATCGTGATGCTGCGCATGGGCGCGGGGAAACGGAAGTCGGGATTTGGAACAGTCGGTCAAACCAGCGTCGAGCCTGCCGCTCAATCCGCATATCGCTGCCTTGCCGCCCTACAATGCCGGCATGAACATCGCGATGGCGCGGGCGCTGAGTGGCCGCCACGACATCGCGCGGCTGGCCAGCAACGAGAACCCGGATGGGTGTTCTCCCGCCGTCATGGCCGCATTGGCCTCCTCCTCCTTCGAGCCATGGCGCTATGCCGATCCGGCCTGCACGGCGCTGCGGGCAGCACTTGGCGAAAAACTGGCGGTCGATCCCCAGCTGATCGTTGCCGGCAATGGTTCCGAGGAGATGATCGCCGCCATCTCGCGCGCCGTCCTGGTGCCGGGCGCATCGGTCGTCACGACGGTGCCGAGCTTCGGCCTGCATGAGATAGAGCCGCTGGCGGCCGGTGCCGATGTCGTCAAGATTGCCATGACACCCGAGATGGGGTTCGATCTTGCCGCGCTCGAGACGGCGATCGCCGCCCGGCCGCGTATCGTTTTCATATCCTCGCCGTGGAACCCGGTCGGGCCGGGTCTCGACTATCCCAGCCTGCAACGGGTTATCGCCGCCGTGCGGCCCGGCACGCTTCTTGTCCTGGACGAGGCCTATTTCGAATTCGCCGATCCCGGCGCGCCCGACGGCATCGAAGTCCTGCGCGACAGCGGCATCGACCATGTGGTGCTGCGGACCTTCTCGAAGGCCTATGGCCTGGCGGGACTGCGCGTTGGCTATGCCGTCTGTTCCGGCCTCGAACTGGCAAGGGTGATCGCGGCCGCCAAGACGCCGTTCAACGTCAATGCGGCGGCGCAGACCGCCGCCATCGCGGCACTGGCCGACGAAAGCTGGATGAAGGCGTCGGCGGGCCGCATCARGGCCGAGCGCGTGCGCACGGCCGCCGCACTTGCCGGCCTCGGCTTCGCGGTTGCCCAATCGCAAACGAACTTTCTGTTCTTCGACTGCAAGGGCGACAGCTCTAGCCTTGCCGCCGGTCTCCTGAAGCAGGGGATCATCGTCAAGGCGTGGCGCGAAGCCGGCTACGAGCACTATCTGCGCGCGACCATCGGCTTGCCGGCCGACAATGATCGGCTGATCACAGCGCTTCAGGGATTGGCGGGGCGATGAGCGGCCTCGCGTCTCCCAGGCAAACGAACTGGATCGAGCAAGCGGTGCCGTTATCGGTTGTCGACGCGATCCGCGATGTCGTTGGCGCACCGAATGTGCGCATCGGTGATGATGCCGGGGCGATCGACCTTGGTTCGAACGGGACGGATCGCGGCGCCGGCATCGTCGTTGCGGCTGCATCGACCGACGAGGTCGCGGCGGTGGTGCGCATCTGCTGCCAGAACGGGATTCCCATCGTGCCGCAAGGCGGGACGACCGGTCTGGTCGGCGGCAGCGTTTCGCGGCCGGGCGAGATCGTTCTTTCCCTGGTACGCATGAATCGCATCGAGCGGCTCGATCCGCTCGAACGCGTGGCCGTGGTCGGCGCCGGCGTCACCCTCGAGGCCCTGCGGATGGCCGCGCTCGAACAGCGGCTGGAACCGGGCATCGACCTTGCCGCGCGCGGCTCGGCGACGATCGGCGGCATGGTGTCCACCAACGCCGGGGGCGTGATGGCCTTTCGCCACGGCGTCATGCGCCACCGCGTGCTTGGCCTGGAGGCCGTGCTGGCCGACGGATCGGTCTATTCCGATCTGACCCGGGTGGTGAAGAATTCCGCCGGCTACGATCTGAAGCATCTCTTCATCGGCGCCGAGGGCACGCTTGGCATCGTCACCCGCGTGGTCGTCAAGCTCGACCCTTCGCCGCGAGCCACGGCCACCGCGCTTTTCGGGCTGCCGTCTGTCGAAGCGGCGCTGCAAACCATTCGCCTGGCGCTTGAATCGGATGCCGGGCATCTGCGCGCGGCGGAGGCGATGTGGACCTCGTTTTTCAGCATGGCCGCCGCCGCGCATGAATGGTCCGAACCCGGTGTGCCGCTCGACCAGCCGCTGTTCCTGCTGCTGGCGCTTGGCGGCGCCCGCGAAGAGGCGCTGCGCGAGGATTTCGAGCGGATCTATTCGGACGTGATGGAGCGCTATCCCGAAGCCACCGGCATCATTGCCGGCTCGCGGCGGCAAGAGGACGACCTGTGGCGGTTGCGCGAGGACACCGGTGTGCTCTATCGCGCCCATCCCAATGCGCCTTCCTTCGACGTTTCGGTGCCTCTGTCGGAAATTCCTGCCTATCTCGACAGAATCCTGCCCGGGCTCGCTGCGATCGAACCGGGTCTTGCGCCCTATGTCTTCGGGCACCTGGCCGATGGGAACCTGCATATCATCCTCAACCGTCAGGGTCCGCTGGCGCCTGACATGGCGGAGGCTGTCGAGGGCGTCCTGTATCACCGACTGCGGGAGATCGGCGGTTCCTTTTCCGCCGAGCACGGTGTTGGGTCCAAGCGCATCCATTCGCTGCTGGCGACGGCCGACCCGACGAAGCTCGCGGTGATGGAGCGGGTGAAACTTGCGCTGGACGATCAGTCGATCATGAACCCCGGCAAGGTGCTTCCCTCTGATGCCTGGTTCGTCCGGTCCTCAAGGCCGCTCCTTTCCGGTAATGAGCGCCGAT
Source organism: Mesorhizobium sp. P3_A9 (assembly GCF_056402975.1). Classification (NCBI taxonomy): domain Bacteria; kingdom Pseudomonadati; phylum Pseudomonadota; class Alphaproteobacteria; order Hyphomicrobiales; family Phyllobacteriaceae; genus Mesorhizobium; species Mesorhizobium sp. P3_A9. Next base: position 8,036 of record NZ_JBFUGJ010000126.1, read on the forward strand.
TGCCACCTCAGCACGCGAGCGACCACAATGATGAATAGCCCCACGGTGGAACGACAGGGAATGAACGGATTGACCGCAACCGCCAGCGGTCCAGTGGGATCGACCATGCGCCATGATGAGCCAGCACCAGCCTACGCCTGTGATTTCGCCATCTTGCGCCAGGGATTTCGCGACGCAGCTGAGCGGGCGGGCGCGGAACTGTCTGAATATGTTCATCCGCTGAACGGCCCGGATGGCGAGACGCTGGCGACCGATGTGGCGCTGCTTGGCCGCCGCGATGCGCGCAAGCTGATCGTGCTCATCTCCGGCACGCATGGTGTCGAGGGCCCGTTCGGCTCGACCTGCCAGACCGCCTGGCTCGGCCAGAAGAACCTGCGGCGCCTGCCCGGCGACACGGCGATCCTTGCCATTCACCTCATCAATCCCTGGGGCACGGCATGGTCGCGGCGCGTCAACGAGGACAATGTCGACCTCAACCGCAACTTCATCGACTGGTCTTCGAGCACTCCGGTCAACAATGGCTATGCCGGCCTGCACGACGCCGTGGCCTATCGCGAGTGGGAAGGGCCGGACCGCATAGCGGCCGACGAGAAGCTCGCGGCCGCGCGCCAGAGGCTTGGGCATGCCGGGCTGGCGGCGATCGTCGAGGCCGGCCAGTATGAATTCGCCGACGGCATGTTCTACGGCGGTGGTGGCCCGGTCTGGTCGAACCGCACATTGAACGAAATCCTGAAGACCTTTGCCGGCGCGGCGCGCCAGGTCATCGTCTTCGACCTGCATACCGGAGCAGGACCATATGGCTATCCGGCTCTGCTTTCGGTCGCGAGCTCCGAACATGCCGGCCTTGCCTGGGGCAAATCCATTTTCGGGCCGGCGCTGGCAACAGTGCTGACCGGCCCAGGCGCCAAGACCGGCACCGGCATCGCGGCCACCGCGACCGGCTACGTCTCCGACGCTGTCCGAAGGGCCATGCCGGACGCACGCGTGCTGCCGCTTGTCGTCGAATGCGGCACGCTGGACGGGCCTGCCGTCATGGAGGCGGTGCAGGCAGACAACTGGCTGCATCTTTTCGGCAAGATCGAATCGCCGCTGGGCAAGCGGATCCGGGACACGCTGCGCGCTGCCTTCCTTCCGGATGACCCGGACTGGCAACGCACCTGCCTGTCCAGCAGCCTGCGCTATTTCGACCGTGCGCTGGCGGATCTAGGGACTGTCGAGGTAACCCAGGACGCGGCCATCGGCAGCGAACGGACGCGGCCGACCGTTGCCGCCGTGGCGGCGGATCCGGCGCCGACTGAAGAGGCGAAGATCGCCACGCCGGCCGTACAGATCGACGAGCTTCACAAGAGCTTCGGCCCGCTCCTGGTGTTGAAGGGCGTCAACCTCACGGCGCATGCCGGCGAAGTCATTTCCATGATCGGCTCGTCGGGCTCGGGCAAGAGCACGTTCCTGCGCTGCATCAATCTTCTGGAACAGCCGGATGGCGGCAAGGTCGCCATCGACGGCGAGGTGATCAAGATGAAGCCGCTGTCGAACGGTCGTCTAGGGCCAGCCGACATGGCGCAGGTCGAACGCATCCGTGCCCGCGTCGGCATGGTTTTCCAGAACTTCAATCTGTGGCCGCACATGACGGTGGTGGAGAACATCGTCGAGGCGCCCCGGCATGTGTTGAAGGAACCTCGCGACAAGGCCGTCGAACATGCGCACGCTCTGTTGAAGAAGGTCGGGCTCGCCGACAAGCACGCCCACTATCCGGGCCAGCTGTCAGGCGGCCAACAGCAACGCGCCGCGATCGCGCGCACGCTGGCGATGCGTCCCAAAGTCATCCTCTTCGACGAACCGACATCGGCGCTCGATCCCGAGTTGGTCGGCGAGGTGCTGCGGGTGATCCGTCAACTGGCGGAGGAAGGCAACACCATGATCCTCGTGACGCACGAGATGCAGTTCGCGCGCGAGGTCTCCCACAAGGTTCTGTTTCTCCACCAGGGAAAGGTGGAGGAAGAGGGTGCGCCAGCGGAGCTGTTCGGCAGCCCGCGCTCGGAGCGTCTGCGCCAATTCCTGGCACGGACACTGTGAGGGAAGCCCGCATTCTCGAAGCGTCCGGTTTGCACCGGACAACGGCAATGAAGACCAACAACAAGGGGAACTGATATGAAATTGAAAGTCTTGACGCTGCTCGCATGTCTCGCGGGAAGCATGGGAAGCGCATTGGCGGCCGAGGGCGAGTTGTCCATCGGAACGGAAGGCGCCTACCCGCCGTGGAGCATGTCCGACGCCAATGGCAACGTCACCGGTTTCGACGCCGATGTCGGCGCGTTGCTCTGCACCAAACTCGCAGTGACGTGCCATTTCGTCGTGCAGGCCTTCGACGGCCTCATTCCGGCACTGAAGGCCAAGCGCTTCGACGTCATCATCTCGGGCATGTCGATCACCGCTGACCGCAAGAAGGAGATCAACTTCAGCGTCGGATACGCCGAACTGGCCAACATGTTCGTCGCTGCAAAGGGCTCGGATCTTGCGGGCGTTACCGACGTCGACACACTGCTGAAATCGCTCGATGGCAAGAAGGTCGGCGTGCAGGCTGGAACGACCCACGCGCATTTTCTTGAGAAGCGGGCGCCGAATGCCGACCTGAAAACATACGATACGCTCGACCAGAAGCAGATCGACCTTGCGAGCGGCCGCATCGACACTGCTTTCGCGGATCAATCCGCATTGCAGGACTTCCTCGACAAACCGGATGGCAAAAACTTTCAGCTGGTCGGCGTCAAGATCCAGAGCACGTTCGATCCCACGCTTGGCGAGGGCATCGGCGTTGGCATCGCGCAGGAGAACACTGAGCTCAAGGCCAAGATCGACAAGGCGCTTTGCGCGCTGATCGCCGACGGCTCGATCGGCAAGGCCAGCCAGAAATGGTTCAAATCGGACATTTCCCGGCCCTGCAACTAACGGCGTTCAAAACCACATCGCATGCGCCTGGCCAAGCCAGACGCATGCGAAAGTCGGGCTTGGCGCTCGTCTGATGGCGCCGGCCCCGGGGCTGGCAATCTCGGCCAGCGCGGTTCGCATGCAAATTTGTCTCGTTCGCGCAGTAGATCTAGGGCAACTCAGATGGAATTCGGCCTCTGGCAGGTTTGGGAAGGTGGTTGGGTGACCGCTATTCTGCGGGGCGCTGCCGTGACGACCGCGGTAGGTTTGTCCAGCATGGTTGCCGGGCTGCTGATTGGCGTCGTCTGTGGTCTGATCAAATGGGCCAGGATGTTCCCGCTCTCGCTTCTGGTGGACGGATATACTTCCGTGGTCAGGGGCGTCCCCGAACTGCTCGTTATCTACCTTCTGTTTTTCAGTTCGGTTGAATTCGTGACGAAGGTCATCACTGCCTTCGGCTATGCCGGGCTGGCGGAGAGCGGTTATGCGTTCGTCATCGCCGTGATCRCCATTGCTGCGATCTCGGGCGCCTACTCGACCGAGGTGATCCGGGGGGCATTGGCGTCGATTCCCAATGGGCACATCGAGGCTGCGCGAGCCCTTGGCCTGCCAGCCAGTCGGATATTTCGCCGCATCATAGCTCCGCAGATGCTGCGCATCGCGGTTCCGGGCATAAACAATGTCTGGCAGACCACGATCAAGGACACGGCCCTGGTTTCAGTGGTTGGGCTTCAGGAGCTGATGCGTATTTCCTACATCGGTGCGAACTCCACCCGCCACCCGTTTGTCTTTTATCTGATTGCGGCGGTTGTCTATCTGGTCATCACGCTTGTCAGTCAGGCCGGTTTCGATGGGATCGAACGCCTGCTGCGAATCCGGGCGAGGAGGTAGGACCATGGAACTCATCCAGCTCGCGATTCCGGTTCTCCTCAAGGGCCTGTGGGTCACAGCCGCGCTGACACTGGTTTCGGTGCTCATAGGCTTCAATCTCGGCCTGGGATTGGCGTTGATGAGGCTATCGTCAAACGGCTTGTTGGCCGGCTTTGCCAAAGGCTACAGCAATGTCTTCCGCGGCACTCCGCTGCTGGTTCAGATATTCATCTTTTACTACGGCCTCGGCGAGGTCAGCCTGATCAGGGACAATGCCCTCTTATGGTGGGTGATCAGCGACGGCTCTCGGTGCGCCGTACTGGCGTTGGCGCTCAACACCGCAGCCTATACGTCCGAGATTTTGCGGGGAGGGTTGATGTCGGTGCCAGTCGGCCTTGTCGAAGCTGCCCAGGCTTGCGGCATGTCGCGCGTTCTGCGCTTTCGCCGCATCGAGTTCCCGCTTGCGATCCGCCAAGCCCTCCCAGCCTATGGAAACGAGCTCATCCTTGTGGTCAAGGGCACGAGCTTGGCCTCCACGATCACCGTGCTGGAAATCACCGGCTATGCCAAGCGGCTCATGAGCCAGACCTTCGCGATTTTCGAAATCTTCGCCATTGCCGGATTGCTCTATCTGGTGGTCAATCTGTCGTTGATTGCGATCATCCGCCTGTTGGAGCGTTTTCTCATGCGGCATGAGACGCAATCTCGCCAAGGAATTAGCGCACCTCGCCCGGAGGARTCCGCGGCCGTTTTGTAACGCGCTCCTGGCGTCGGACACCGGCGGCTCTGGCGAACTGCGTTCGGCCGGTGATTGGACCTTTAGCAACCCGTCATTTCTGGCGAAACGCCGAGTGGAACGACACAACCAGCGGGCCCAGTATGTAGTCGAGCGCGGTGCGTTCCTCGGTGACGATCATGACCGACGCCGGCATGCCTGGATAAAGGGCGATCTGGGGGGCCGCCGCCAATTCCACCGGATCGACGGCCACGTCGGCGAGATAGTAGGGAAACCCGGTCTTGCTGTCGGTAATGCGATCCGCCGAAATGCGGGTGACGCGGCCATGGATTATGGGTATCGAGCGCTGCTTGTAGGATGTGAACCGAACTTCGGCGGCCATGTCGGGTCGCAGGTTCGATATGTCCTCGACGCGAATCTGCGCCTGGACGATCAGTGAATTCTCGGTCGGCACGATGTCGAGGATGGTCTGGCCCGGGGAAACGATGGCGCCGATCGAGAAGACGCTGAGATCCATCACCTGGCCGTCATAGGGCGCGCGGACTTCGGCCCGGTCCATGGCAGCCTGGGCGGCAAACATCTTTGGCACGAGGTCGGCAAGGTTCGATTGCGTTTCGATCAGCATCGCCGACAGCTTGGCTCGGCGTTCAAAGGTCAATTGCGCGATCTGGCTCTGCAGTTCGGCCTTGCTCTGTTGGCTGCCGCCGATCGCGCCGAGGTTCTCGTCGATCAGGCCCTGCAGATCCGAGGCGGACCTTTCCAGTTCCAGGATGCGTGGGCGGGTCGTCAATCCGGCCTTGAGCAGCTTTGACAGGCTGGCCTTCTCGTCGATCGTCGATTGCAGCTGGGCCTGGTAGGATTCGACCCGGGACTGCTTGCCCTGGATCTGCTCCTCGAGCTCGGCAATCCGCCGCTCGAGGATCTGTCTGGCGCCGGCCATCGAGGCACGCTGGCTTTCCAGGTCGGCGATCTGGTTTGCCATCGCATCCCTGAGATAGTCCTCGTGCTCTTTGAGAATGTCCTTGGGAAAGGCAACAGCCGCGCTGCCGTCCAGTTCGGCCCGGATCCTGGCATCGGTTGCCCGCAACAGTGCATATTGCTGGGCGTAAAGATTGAACTCGGACCGAATCCTGGTGTCGTCCAGCTTCAGCATGACGTCGCCCTTCCTGACGACGTCGCCATCCTTGACGCGGATCTCCTTCACCGTACCGCCGTCGAAGTGCTGTACGCTCTTGCGATTGCCTTCCACCTTGACGATGGCGTCCGCGAGCACGGCGCCGTTCAGCGGGGCAAAGGCCGCCCAGCCGCCGAAGATGCCGAAGAAGGCGACGATGATCAGCAGGCCGACATAGGCCGGCACCCGGATCGAATCCGGAGCCAGCATGCCGGTCTCGCCAGGCAGGCTCTTATAGGTAAGGGCGCCGTCGCTCATCGATCTCTCCGGCCACAGCTCATTGGGTTGCCACCGCCATTGGAGCCGCGCGCTGGTTGAGCAGCGCCACGATCTCGTTTCTCATGCCGAAGGCCTCGACGGCGCCATCGCGCAACAGAAGGATCTTGTCGACATTCGCCAAGGTAGAGGGCCGGTGCGAGACGATGATCACCGTGCTGCCGCGGCGCTTCAGCTCAATCGCGCAGTCGCTCAGCGCACGGTCGCCATCGGCGTCGAGATTGGAGCTCGGCTCGTCGAGAATGATCAAGTTCGGCGTTCCGAACACCGCCCGGGCAAGAGCGATCCGTTGCCGGTATCCTCCCGAAAGAACTGCGCCGCCTTCGCCGATCTGGGTCTCGTAGCCCTGCGGCAGGCGGATGATCATCTCGTGCACACCGGCGAGCCGCGCGGCCTCGATCACCTCCTGGTCGACATTGGTCTTGAAGCGGCCGATGTTGGCGGCGACCGTATCGGAGAAGAGCTCGATATCCTGCGGCAAGTAGCCGATATGGTCGCCGAGCGCGTCATGCCCCCATTGCGACAGGTCGGCGCCATCCAGCCTGACTGTGCCGCGGCTGGGTTGCATGACGCCGGCAAGGTGACGTGCCAGCGTCGATTTGCCCGCGCCGGAAGGGCCGACGATCCCCAGTGCCTCGCCTGCTTCCAGCCGGAACGATACGTCCCGCAGAAGCACCTTCTGCTGGCTGGCAATTGCAAAGCTGACCTGCTCGACCGAAATCTTGCCGCTCGGCTTTGGCAGGTTAAACGATCTTTCGTTCCGCGCGCCACCGTCGACCAGCTTCTCGACCCTTGCCAACGCCGCCCGCGCCAGGATCAGGCTGCGCCAGAGGCCGACGATCTGCTCGACCGGCTGCAACCCCCGACCCAGCAGGAGGCTCGCCGCGAACATGGTGCCGCCGGTAATCTGCCGTTCGATGACCAGATAGGCGCCGAGGCCGAGGATCAGCGACTGCATGGTGAGCCGCAGGAAACGGATCAGGCCCGACATCAGGGCGGCACGGTCGCTTGCCTCCGCCTGGCGCCGCAGCGCCAGGTTGCGGTCGCGCCCCCAGCGGCGGATGAGACCGTCGATCATCCCCATGGCGCGAACGACTTCGGCGTTCCTGAGGCTCATCTCGGTGAARTTATAGTTGGTCGTCGCCAGTTCGTTGGCCTGCTTCAGCGGCGAGCGCACSAGATAYTCGTTGAGCACSGCCATGCCGATCAAGAGCAGCGAGSAGCCCAGTGCGAAGAAGCCGAGCCAYGGATGCAGCAGGAAGATGATGCCGATGTAGATAGGCGACCATGGCAGGTCGAACAGGGCGTGGATGCCGCTGCCGGTGATGACCTGCCGGAACGTGTCGAAGTCTCGGATAGGCTGGCTCGGCGAGGAGCCGGGCGATGGGGTTTCGACCGACGCGGCGAGGATCTTGGCCGACAGCAGCCGGTCGAGCCGCGCACTGGCACGCGTCAGTATCCAGGCGCGTAC
>NZ_JBFUGJ010000127.1:0-15450 GCF_056402975.1 Mesorhizobium sp. P3_A9
GGCCCAGCTTGGGTAATCTGGTCATAATTGCCAGTCACCGTGGCGATGCCGTTATAATCGATCAGAACATCGGCATTAGAAGCCGTCACCGTTGCCGTGAAACCGACGACTTCAACCGCATTGTTGGAGCCGTTCATGGTCACGCTGCCCAAATCTCCCTGGACCTGGACGAGATCGTCGCTGCCATTGACCGTCATCGCCACCGCATCACCAGAGGTCGCATTCATATCGACGATGAAGTCATGCGAATAAGAATAGGTCCCGGCGGTTCCGACCTGGATCGAGCTTGAGCCAGGACTGATCCAGTTGGGTGAGGTCGCAATGGTACCGGCACCGGCAAAGAGCAGGCTGACATTGGGGTCCGTAGCGGTGCGACTTGTGTTGAAATCATAGTCCGCCGCATACTGAGCCACCTGCACGGCGGCTTGTGCCCAATCGTCGGAAATGCCTTGCACGCCTTGGGAGTTTTCTTGCGCGATATAATACCCCGTATTGGCCATTTCTTCTGCCGTTGGCAATCGACCGAAAGCATTCTCATAGAATGGAATAGGGCTGTTCATATATCCGGCTATGCCTTGATAGGTTTGCCATAAAGCGAAGTTCGCGTGATATTCTGGTGAGTCAAGGTAGATTTTATAGGCCAGTTGTTCTTCGTTGAAGACGCCGTTGGTGATGTATTCCGATAGGTATTGGGTTTGGGAATCGTCCATCGCATGACCCATCATCACGAGGTACAATTCATTCGCCTGGGCGATATATTGGTTTTCAAGTCCTACCGAGATGGTGATGGTTTTCTGAGCATCGCCCAAGCCGTCATTGATCGTCCAGGTGTCCATGCCGTTGGCGTCAATGCCATGGGTCGACCAACCAGAGGCCGAACCATTGCTGGCGGCCACACTGCCCGATGTCACACTCCGCGACCATTGATAGCTGCCATAGGCATTGGCAAAATCCACCGTGGTATCGGTAATGCCGCTCGAGGCGACCAGGGTCGTGATCAGGCCATTGGCGCTGCGGGTATAGGTATTGCTGCCGGTGACCGCTCCGCTCGGTCCCGTCGTATTGCTGTAGTAGTTGTCAACCGTGGTGGAGGAGCCATCCGGGTTGACTGTTGTGGTATCAACCTGTTCGACGACTCCATTCCCATCATTATCTACCTGCTTGACGGTCACCAGCCCGTTGGCGCTGACCGTCGTGACGATCTTCTGGCGCAGATTGCTGAAGCTGTTGCCGAAGGCGCTTTGTGTTGTCGTGGTCTGGCTGCCATCGACATTGAGCATAGTGGCGGCGGAACCTATAATGTCGGTGGCCAGCATGGAGCCCGGCAGGCCGGACCCGGATTTGATATCCGAGGCTGCCGTGGTCAGTGTCGATTTGGATTCAAGCCCGGTCGTGTCGAAGGCAAAGCCTGTACTCAAGCCCGAGGCCGACACCTCCTGCGCACTCTGGCTGACCGTCAGGCTACGCGCGTCCTGGTCAGTGATTGCGAGCAGTTGTCCGGCATCGGCCGTGGTCGACCAATTGAAGGTCTGTTCGTAAGCAGGAGCCCCAAACGCACCAGTACCGCTCCTGGTCTCGGTCGTCGTGCCATCGGCATTTCGAACATAGACATCCGTTGTGAGATTGTAGGGTGTGGCAAAGCTGGGCGTATAGGTGGCCGGAGGAGAATCCCCTTCCCCCAGATCGCTAGCATCGGCGGTGATGGTCTGCCCGGATGCATCATAAGCGTTCTTGGTCGTTGTCGTGGTGGTGCGCCCGTCCCAGCTCACATTGGTGATGGTTTGCGCCAGGATGGTGCTCAATGCGCTCTGGTCGTAATAGGTCTCGGTCTCGGTAGTAGACCCGTCGAGATTGATGGTCTTCTGGTCTGTATAGAGGGCGCTGGCCGCGCCCTGCTGCTGCAACGACGTGGTGTCGGAAAGACCATTGCCGGAGACCGTGGTAGTCTCGGTGTCAGCAGCCGTTCCACCCACCGTATCGGCATTGGTCGTTGTTTCAGCACCGGTGGCTGCAATCACCGTGCTGCTGGTCTCCGATTCGGTGGTGCTTGCCGCCATGGCCGAATTCAACCGGCCACTGAGCGTAAGGGACGTGGTGGATGTGAGACCATTGCCGCTCACATTCGTGGTGCCGGAGGTGGCGAGCGTCGTGCCCGAAACCACCACATCGCTGTCGCTGAAGACTGTGGCGGCGCTGCCATCGGTGTTGAGGGTCTCGGTGGTGCTTTGCGTATYGGTGACCACACCCGACCCATTCTTATAGGTCTTGGTGATGGCCAGGCCATTGGCGCTGGTCGCCGTTACGATCGTGCTGAGGAGCACGGCAGCGGCACCCCAACTGGTCAAGGTCTCGGTGAGCGAGCCATCGGCATTGGTCTGGTCGACATCGGACTGGTCCAGATGGGTGAGCGTTCCCGTCTCATCGAGATAGTGGTTGGTGGTCACCGTCAGCCGGTCGGCGCTGGTGGTGGTGACGGACTGGGTTTCGGTTGATCCGTTCTGGGCCTTGGCGGTAACGGTTTCCGTCTCGCTGCCATCGGCATTGACGGCTGTCAGATCGGTGACGACCTTGTTGAAAACCGCAGCACCGCCACTCACCGCGCCATTCTGGTCAGAGGACGTCGTGGTTGAAAGACCATTGCCGGATACGGTCGTGACTTTCTCCGAGACCAGGCYACTGGTGTTATTCAGTGAAGCCGTATCCGTGACGCTGCCATCGGCATTGACGGTCTTGGCGTCGGTCTTCGAGAAGTCCCAAGTCCCATCCCCGTTTACATCTGTAGAGAGCGTCGTGGTCAGGGCGTTGCCGCTCACCGCTTGCTTGGTCTGCCGCAGCAGGGCGCCACCCTGCGAGGCATAGATCTGCACGGTCTCGTCTACCTCGCCGGTGGCCAGAGGGGTCACCGTGTCGGTGGAATAAAACGGCACCGAACCATTGGACTGCGAGGTCGTCGTGGTCTGCCGGCCGACACCGGACACCAGGACATTGGCCGTGGTGGTGCTGACATCGCGCACCGTGCCCGCACTCGTTCCGGTATAGTCCGTGACAGTCTCGGTGGTGCTGCCATTGGCATTGTACTGCAAATTGTCGGTCGTGCTCTGGTCGATGGTCCCATCGCCATTGAAGTCATGGCTGACAGTCTTGCTTAGACCGTTCGCGGAGACCAAGGTCTGGGTTTGGTCGAGCAGTGTTGATCCTGAGCCATTGTACTTGCCAACGGTGGTGGTCAGGCTGCCATTCGTCGAATAGGTTTCCGACGTCTTTGTATTGAGATCGTTTGTGCCATCGCCATTGACATCCCGGGTGACGTTGTTCGACGTTCCAGTGCCACTCACATAAGTATCGGCACGATCGAGCAGCGTGCCATTGGGTGCCGAGGCCGTTTGCTCGGTCAGGGTCGAGCCGTCCGCATTGTAGGTCGTGCTCGCGGTTGTCGTGCTGTCCCAGGCATTGCCATGGCCGGTCGCGTCAATATTGGTGGTTGTTGTGAGCCCGTTGGCGGAGGTCACTGTCTCGGCCCGGTTGACCAGGCTGCCATTGATGGCAAACCGGCTGGTGAGGTCGGTCACCGTCCCGCTGGAAGCCGTGGTTATGGACTCGGTCTTATCGACATAGGCCGTGTTGGTTCCGCTCACCGTCTGCACGCCATAGTCGGTGATGGTCTGCGTGCGCCGGTCGGCCGAGGTCACCGTCACCGCCTGGTGCAGCAGACTGCCATTGGAACTGGTGGTGGTCACCGTCTCTGTCACCGAGCCATCGGCATTGTTGACCTTCTGGTCCTTGAGCGTGGTATCGGTCACCCCGTCACCATTGACATCGGTGGCCGTGGTCACCGTGAGACCATCGGCGCTGGTGGTGATGATGGTCTGATCAAGCAACGTGCCGTTGCTGGCATAGTTTCCAATGGTCTCCGTGGCGCTGCCATCGGCATTCTTGACCGTGACATCGGTTACCTTGGTGTCGATGACGCCATCGCCATTCACATCCGTCGTCGTGGTCCTGGACAAGCCATCCGCCGAGGTGGTGACCACGCCTTGGTTGAGCAGCGAGCCATTGGCGGCCAGACTGGAGGTCGTGTCGGTCTTGATCCCGGTCGTGGCATTGATGCTAACCGTCTCGGTGCTCGTGGCGTGGCCAATGCCTAGGCTATCGTTGGAGATTGTCTTGCTGATCTGGTCAGCGCCCAGGTGGGTGGTGATCTGGCTRACCAGGCTRCCATTGAGCGAAGTGATAGTCACCACCTCGTCGCGGCTGCCATCGGTATTGAGCGTCATGGTGTCGGTGGTGGTACGGTCCGCGCCATGCGTGCCGTTCAGGTCCTGCACTGTGGTGGTGGACAGGCCATCGGCGCTCTTCGTAACGGTCTGGCCATCGATATAGGCGCCGTTGCCGCCATAGTTCTGAAGGGTGGAGGTCGAAGTGCCATCGGCATTGGTGGTGATCACGGTGTTGACCGCCCGATCCACCGTGCCGCCTCCCATATGATCGGTCGAGACCGTCTGGGTCTTGCCGTCAGCACTTATGGCTGTCCATACCGTGCCCAAATCCGATCCATTGTTCGAAGTGGTGGCCACGGTCTCGTTGCGCGAGCCATTGGTGTTGACCACAAGGCTATCTATAACGGTCAGATCGGTGGTGCTGTTGCCGTCGATGTCGGTAGCCACGGTCTTGGTCAGGCCATTGGCCGAATAGCTGGTCGTGCTCTTGTTGATCTCGCTGCCATCGGCATTGAGGTTGGTAATCGTATCGGTGCGCGAGGCGTCGACAGCCGTGGCCTGCACTTCCACCTGGGCGAACCAGCCGCCGCCTGTCGCATCCCGCGAGATGGTAATGGTTTTGCCATCGGCCGAAGTCACCGTCTGCACCGCCGAGAGCTTGGTGCCGCCGCCATTATAGTTGGTCCACAGTTCCGTCGTGTTGCCCGAGACATCCACGGAAGTGGCGATCACCTGCTTCCGATCGATGACCCCGTCGCCATTGTCGTCATAGGTTGTGGTTCTTGTCACGCTGCTGCCGTTGACCACCGTCGTCTGCACATCCGCGAAGGCGACGGAGCCGTCGGCATTGGTGCCGGTATTGGTGATCACCGTGGTGGTGACGCCAGCCACCGTGGATGTGTTGGTGTTGGTGCTGACTGCATAGCCACTTGCATCAGATGCAAGAGTGCTGGCGGCCACAGTGCCCGTCGTGCCGTCGCCTTTCGTGAACGTCGTCTCGCTCGTGATGGCTGAGCCGTCCGCATATTGGATATCCGTCGTATCGCCCGTCAGGTTGATCGACGTGATCCCCGCTTGGGCCAACGTCTCGACTGTCGTCGTTCCATCGGCATTCGTCACCATCACTTTGAACTGCGACCACTTGGCGTCGGAGGCATTGAACACCCCATCGCCATTGCTGTCGAAGACATCCCGCAGGGCCTGCATGTCGTCCTTGGCGGTCGGGTCCCACTGTGTGAAAATGTACTGGCTCTTGTCGACGATCTCGTTCAGGTTGTTCGGATCGTAGAACAGCACCGCCGTCCCCGCCCCAGCCCAGGCCGTTCTATGCGAAAGCCCAGAGCCTGTCGTGTCGAGGAAGGTGTTCGACCGGCTCAGCTCGGTGATGTTGATGCCCTTGCCCGAAACGTCGAGCAGGATCGGGGCGAAATCGTCGCCGCTGTCACCCATGTCCGGGTAGTCGCCGCCGCTCGGCGGATAGTAGTCGCCGACATCGCCGCCTCCATCGCCACCGTCACCGCTCGAACCGTCACTGCCGCTAGCAGAGCCAGTGACGGTCGGATCGGGATAATAGTTAGTCGGGTCATAGCTGCCGGACGAACTCGAATCGTTGCCGCCAGTCGGGTCAGGGTAGTAACCGCTGGGGACGTAGCCGCCCGCATCGCTCGCAATGTAATCGCCTGCCGGGCTCAGATCGTCTGGGTTATCAAGATTGCTAGGGTCAAACCCCGCACCGAAGATGTTCGAATAATTTGCAGAGGAACCAGCGCTCGCATAGGGGCTGCTGTCGCCCGGATAGGAAACCCCACCCAAGGTGACACCCGGCTCGGCTCCGTTGAGATAGCTTCCGTCGTTGGAGCTGTCCGCGCCGATGCCGGGGAATTGAGATGGGTTGACAGCACCATTCCCACCGCCTTGAGATGCCCAATCGGCAGGCGTCATCTGTTCCTTGGGCGAGTCAGTCCCGGTACCGTCTCCTGTATATCCTGTCCCGATAGCAAACGGTCCTTGCTTATATGGGTTAGGATCGTCGATTGAGTTCGGCAAATATGAGTATGGGCTTTGTGGATCGTTCGAGAACATAGGTTGAGGAGGTGAGTCGATGAGTTTCTGAGTCGCGAGCCCGGCGATGATTTCTCCCGCATAGCCTCCCCCAAAGGGAAATACCGCCTCTCCGCCGAGGCCCCCAATGAATTCCGCACCCACTTGCGTAGCTGTCGCAGTAGTAGCATCGAGTAAAGACATTCCGTCTTCATAATAATAATGAATGAATCCCGTGGCCGATCCCAAAAAACGAAGGCTGACATCGGCGTCTTCCGTCAAGGTCTCGAGCGCGGGCTCTGCATATTGATTTTTTATTACTTCCAATGAAGTATTTAGACCGGAAAGGGCATTGTCTAGCCATTCTCCGGCTCGACCGAACCCAATTATCTCCTCATTTGGGTTATTTTTAGCGTTAGTTTCATTCATCTCTTCCTCCATTCCTCTTGGCTATGAGGAATTTTTGCTGTGCACGCGCCATTCTTATATTAAAACTTCCCAGAAGGTATCCCATAAGAGGGATTCCAAGAATTGGTAAAAAAATGTCTTTTTTTAATATGCAGTGAAAAATAACTATTATAAATAATATTCCAATAAATAGCTGCAACACCGAAGCAAATCCATCTGCAAACATACGATTTTTTGGAAGGTAACTTTCCATCCACGGCCACACTAACTTGTTGTTACCCCAGAATTGATCAATTTGAATAGGATCACGCGTTGCGCTTTCAGAATCTTTAGTCCCAATAAAGTTTTCATTTGGACTTTTTGAGCTATGCGCCTCAGCCATTTGCTCGCTCATTTGGCGCCATTAAATAAACTGCAAGGCAGGCGTAAAACGCGTGATCCGGAATAGACATTGTATAACATCCACATGATACGAATGTTGGTGATATTAAACCATCGATCAAACCGCCATGGGATAAGCAATCCAGAACAGACTGATTTATCCTAGACATATGCTCGACTGCCTCCACATCACCCCACTTTGACGGAACTATATCATTCCAACCTGACGGCAACTTGACGAGATCCCGATTTCTGAAAATAACTTCCGATGGCAGCCGACATTGTCCCGCTTAAATCCGAAACCACTTGAAGAACGCCACGGAGAGCGCGCTTCGCCTACCGCTGCATGTGGTGAGGCCAGCCCAGCGGAACCCCTCACCGCTCACGCATCGCCTCAGCGCTAATCTTTGACAAGGGCGAGAGCAGATAGTCGATGATGCGTCGGCTATCGGTATGAATCTCGGCGCTCACCGTCATGCCAGGGCTGAGCGGGATTTTTGCATCGCCAACCGGCATCGCCGTCTCTTCGAGTTCTATCGTGACCGGGAATACAAAGCTCTCGATTTGCCCGGGCGATYCCGGGGCCGGAGCGTTCACTTCGTTGGCCGAAGCGGCCGCGTTGGCAAGGGCGCGTTTAGCCTCCTGCTCATCGAGCGCCTCGGGCGCGATACGGATAACGTGGCCATGGAGCGTGCCGAAGCGGGTGAACGGAAACGCGTCGACCTTGATTGCCACGTCCTGCCCGGCATGCACGAAACCGATATCTAGATTGGCGACGAGCGCTTCGACCTGGAGCTTGCCACCGCGAGGCGAAACCACCAGCAGCTGCTGGCCCGACGTGAACACTTGCCCGACCGTGGTTGCAGCGAGTTTCTGCACGACGCCGTCGATCGGCGACTCGAGCTTTGTGCGGCCGACGCGCGTCGCCGCCTTGGCGACCGTCTGCTGGGCTTCGTCGGCTTTCTTGGCGGCGTCGGCGAGCTTGTTTTCGTTGTCCGCGATGAATTCTGAGACCGCCTTGGTCTTCTCGCTTGAGAGTTCGCGCAAGGCCGCGTCGGTTTCGATCAATTCGCCCTGATCGGACGCCAGTGCGGACTGCGACTTCTGCAGGTCTTCTTGCGCGTCATAAAGGTTGATCTTGGTGCCGACCTCCTTCTTGATCGCCTCCTGCCATGTGCCGACACGCTGGTTGAGCGTAACAAGAAGCGTGTGTTGGAACTCGATGCTCATTTGCAGGCGCTGGCGCGTCGCCACCTTCTGCGAGGCTTGTTTGTCGAGGCTCTGCAACTGGCTCGTAAGCTGGTCAACGTCGGCGCTGAGGACGGCAAGCTCACGTAACCGGAAATTGGTCGGCAGTGCCGCGCCCCAATCGATCTTGTCCCTCGCCTCGGCGACGATGGAACCAAGCGACGGGGCGGGATCCTCGGGCGAGCCGCTCGCCAGCGAAGACTGGATCGGCGCCAGCGCGTCGATGGCGTAGCGACGCCGGGCCACTTCGGCGAGCGCCGCGAACCAGTCGTCGGTAGCGGATTGCTGATCCGCCATTGCTTCGGCGGGGTCAAATTCGATGAGCACATCGCCGGCCTTCACCGTCTGTCCCGCCTCGGCGTGGATCGCGGCGATCTTGCCAGGTTCCAGCGTCTGGAGCACCTTCGCGTGTCCGATGGATTCGATCTTTCCTGGCGCGACGGCCAGGACGTCGAGGCGCCCGAAGAACGACCAGACGAGCGCTACCGCGAAGAAGGCGCAGATCGTCAGCATGAAAACGACGGGCAGCGGTGCCGGCGGTGTTTCAAGGATTTYGAGCGCGGCCGGCAGGAACTCGCGATCACGGCCCGAGGTAAGCGACCCTAGAGGCCGCGGCGAACTCGGTGCGGGTGAGGAAGGAGGCGAGACGGGCTTGTTCATGCCGTGACCCTCGCCTGGTCCGACTGCAGGGCCCAAAGCCGAGCGTAAAGGCCGCCGTCGCGGCGCAGCAGTTCATCATGCGATCCCACTTCGACAATCTCGCCGCGCGCCATGCCGACGATCCGCGTGCAGGGGCGCAGTGCCGCGAGACGATGCGCGATGATGAGCACCGTGCGTCCGCGAACGATGGCGCGCATGTTTTCCTGTACGACCCGCTCGCTCTCGTAATCGAGCGCGGACGTTGCTTCGTCGAAAATGAGGATACGTGGGTTTGTCGCCAGCGCGCGGGCGATGGCGAGCCGCTGGCGCTGCCCGCCCGAGAGGTTCGCGCCGCGCTCTTCGACCATCGTGTCGTAGCCCTGCGGCAATTGCGCGATGAACTCGTCGGCGCCGGCGAGCCGCGCCGCTTGCATCACCATCGCACGTGCCATCGCCGGGTCGCCCAGCGCGATGTTCTCATGGATCGTGCGGTTGAAGAGCATATTCTCCTGCAGCACGACGCCGATCTGTCGGCGCAGCCAGCCGGGATCGAGCTGCGCGATGTCGACGCCGTCGAGCATCACTTGTCCTGCCTGCGGGCTGTAGAGCCGCTGCACGAGCTTCGTCAGCGTCGATTTGCCCGATCCCGATTGTCCAACGAAACCGATGACTTCGCCGGGAGGTATGGACAGCGTCACGCCTTTCAGCGCTTCGGAAGCTTCGGGGCTATAGCGCATGGTGACGCCCCGAAACTCGATCGCGCCGCGCGGCGGCGGCAGCGTGAGGAGATTTTGCGGTGCCGGCTCCGTCGGTGCGTTGAGGATGTCGCCAAGGCGCGACACCGAAACCTGCACCTGTTGGAAATCCTGCCAGAGCTGCGAGAGCCTCAGGATCGGCTGCACGACCTGCGCCGATATCATATTGAACGCGATGAGCTCGCCCACCGTCATCGTGCCCGCGATGACCGCCTGCGCGCCGAGGAACAGAATGAGCGCCGTTGTCGCCTTGCTGATGAACTGGATGACGTTTTGCCCGATCGCGCCGGTCACGCTGGCGTCGAAGGATTTGCTGACATAGGCCGCCAGCCGCTCCTCCCATTGCGCCTGCATCGTTGGCTCGACGCTGGCGGCCTTCAGCGTCTGCGCGCCGACGATGGACTCGACCAGGAACTGCTGGGAACGCGCGCCGCGATTGAACTTCTCGTTGATCTGCTGGCGCAATACCGGACGAAGCAGACCTGCGACGAGCAGATAGATCGGGATCGAGCCAAGGATGACGACCGTCAGCGTCGCTGAGTAGATGAAAAGGACGACGAAGAAAACGAGGGTGAAGACGAGATCGAGGAGCGATGTCAGGCCCTGGCCAGTGAGAAACCCACGGACGGTCTCCAGTTCACGCACCCGTGCCACTGTCTGTCCGGCGGCACGGGTTTCGAAATAGGCCAGCGGCAGATGGAAGAGATGGTGGAACAGCCGGCGCCCGAGCTCGACGTCGATGCGGTTTGTCGTGTGGTTCAGCGTATAGGCGCGCAGGAACTGCAGCACCGCCTCGAACAACCCGAGCGTCGTCATGCCCACCACGAGGACGACAAGCGTCGACAACCCCTTGTGTACGAGCACCTTGTCGACGACCAGCTGGAAGAAGATCGGCGTGACAAGGGCGAAAAGCTGGACGAACAACGAGGCGACCGCGACTTGCGTCAACGGCCGACGGTAGCGCAACAGCGACGGCAGGAACCACCGGAAGCCGAACGTCGTTGGGTCGTAACCGGCGCCACCCAGCCGGCGCGTGACCAGAACGGCTTCGCCCGATGAAGCCGCGAAAGCCTCTGTCAGGCTCATCTCGCGGGTCGTACGAAGGATCGGATCGATGAGACGCACCCGGCTGGGGTCCGCTCCGGCGCCCAGTACGACGCTGTTGCCGTCCGCGAGCCGCAGCAGCGCAGGATAGGGAACCGCGGCGAGCCGCTCGGGCGACCTGATCCGGATCGCACGTGATCGAAGGCCCAGCAGATTGGCGCCTCGCACGACGTCGTCGTTCGTGCCTCGCTGCGCGCCGAGCGCCAATTGATGATGGAGCTGGACCGGATCGGCTGCGACGCGAAAATAGCCAGCGATCAGCGAGAGGCCGGCCAATGCCGGATCGATCGGCGACGCCGTGTCCGGGATCGAGTACTCCGCCGCTGGAATCGTTTCCGTCATCGCCCCTCGCAATTCCCTGGCGGTGGCTGGCAGGCCTTCAAGCCTGCTGACACGGCTGCCTTCGGTCCTGGGCGATCAAAGAACTTTCGCAGAAGCCGCCTCGCATATGCCCGAGCAGCGACCTTACATGGCCAACCTGATGACAACCTGACGAACTCGCGGCCCCGTGCGATTTCTTCATACCGATGACAAGCATCCTCGGGCGGATTGCGCCGCCTTCGACCTTTACGCCGGTTTAAAGCTGAGCCGGAACAGGGCGCCGCCTTCCCTGCGGTTTTCAGCCTCCACCGTGCCGCCATGCTGGCGCATGACCTCGTCGACGATGGCGAGACCCAAGCCGGAGCCGCCCTTGTCGGCCTGCGTGGTGAAGAATGGCTCCAGCAGGCGATCGCGATCCACCTCCGCGATGCCGGCGCCCCTGTCGGCAACGCTGATGATTGCCGGCCGCTCCACCATGATGTCGACGCTGGTGCCGGGGGCCGTGTGGCGCAATCCGTTGCGGATRAGATTGGCCAAGGCTTCGCTGATGGCCATGGCATCCCCCGTCGTCAAGCACGGCGTGTCAGGCGCGTCATAGGACAGTGATTTGCCCTCGGTGATGGCGAGCGGAGCCATGTCGATGACGATTTGCCTGGCGATCGACCTGAGATCCAGCTTTTGGTGGGGCTCAGATACTGACGCGAGGCGCGACAAATGCAGCAATTGCCGGATCAGGTTCTGCATGCGCCTGATGTCGCCGCGCAGGCCGGGGTCCGGGTGCGGCCCCTCGCCTTGCTCGATCCGCGCGGACAGCAGCGCCAGCGGCGTCAGCAATTGGTGCGCCGTATCCGCGGTGAAGCGGCGCTGACTGGTGATGGCCTGTTGCAGGCGGTCGGCAGCGGCATTGGCGGCCTCAGCGAGGTCACGCAATTCCACCGGCAGGTTCGCCTCGCCGATGCGTGCCGCAGGATCAGCTGGCCCGATCCTGTCGGCCTGCTGCGACAGCCGGCGTATCGGCGCAAAGCCGAAGCGGATGATCGTCAAGCTGGCGCCGAACACCGCCAGGCAGATCGGAATGGCAGCGAGGCCGGTTCCGACCATCAGCCGCCATTCGACGTCGCGCAGCAGGGTGTCTGTCGCCGAAGCGTGTTGGCCAACGATAAGCAGGAACTTTTGATGGTCCGGCGTCTCCAACGGCTCCGACAGGAAGTAGAAGGCATTGTCGAGGCCGTCCCTGGCCGCCGTGTTGCTTTCGCCACGCGCCATGCGGCGGAAAAACTGAGCACTGAAACCGTCCTGCAGGGTCTTCGACGACGCCTCAACCAGATCACCGGCGGTATTGCGCAGCGCGTAGAACAAGGTCGGGTTTTCCCCCTGGTAGTCGGCCATGCGCACAGGCGGCAGTTCCGCGGCTGGAGCGGTCCCCGTGGTGAAATGCAGGGCTTGCCTGACTTCCCGAGCCTGACCCTGCAGCCGCAACGATCGCGCCGTCTCGTCGATGTTGGAAAGCTGGTAACCGATCAGGCCAGCGCAGGCCGCGGCAAAGAGCACGAACAGCAACGAGAGCTGGATGCTGAGGCGGACACCGATCGAGCCGAACAGGCGCTCGCTAAGGCGCAAGGCAATACCCGATGCCTCGAACGGTGTGGATCTGCTGGTCCGCCCCCAAACTGCTCAGCACATTGCGCAGCCGGTAGACACTGGCCTCGATGGCATTGGGAGAGGCGCCGTCCTCGAAGCCGAACAGCTTGGCGTTCAGCGCTTCGCGGGTAACGACCTGACCCGAACGGGTGACGAGTTGCTCTAAAAGCATGCTTTCGCGGCGTGCGATCATCAGAGGTTTGCCCGCGATCATCACTGAACGCTCGACCTTGTCGAGGACGATGTTGCCGGCCTTCAGCGTCGACACAGTCAGTTGTCCCGGGCGGCGGAGCAGAGCGGCGACGCGCGCAACAAGCTCGGCAGGTTCGAAGGGCTTGCAGAGATAATCGTCGGCGCCGCGATTGAGCGTGCTGACGCGGTCATCGGCGCCGGAACGGGCCGTAAGGAACATCACCGGAAGTGCCAACTTGGCCTGGCGGGCAAAATCGAGCAGCGTCACCCCGTCACCATCGGGCACCTGCCTGTCGAGCAGCAGGAGGTCATAGGCGGTGGTGCCGAGCGCGTCCATCCCACTGGCGATGGTCTCGACGACATCGACCGCATAGCGCGCCCGCTCCAGCGTAGCCCTCATGTGTCGCGCCAGGACACACTCGTCTTCAAGAACCAGCAACCGCGCCAAAAGCACTGCCTCCATCGGATCGATGCGATGCTTTCGTGGTGTTCACATCGTGCCACATTACATTCGCAACAGACAAAGAAATATACACGATCTATTTGCGGGTTACGAAGGAATCTCCGCCCCGAAATGACATTTCAGAAAACTCAACGGCGCTCCAGTGCTAGTTGAAGCGCCTCCTTGGAATATCAGCGTAGGTCACCTTTAGCGACTATACACGATTATGAAATTCGAACATCAAGTCAACGGCCCTTCGCGCCAATTGCGGCACCGTCGCAAGCCGCCTTGTACACGAATACTTGATTGACGAAAAATTTCATCAGCTCTGACGAGCGTCGTCGATTTGTCTCCGCAGAAACTCGGGGCGCAATCGTGGTGCTGGATCTCACCGCGCCGATAGTGACGAGTGCGATGACGACCGAAGCCGCATACGCCTAGGTCAGTCAGGTGGCCGCGCTCTCTCGGCCACCTTCTGAGCGTCCGCGCCTCACCACCGGCTTGGGCGCTTTTGTCCTGTATTCCCGTTGGCTAGGGAAGGACCGATTGAACAGGGAGCTTCAAACACGCCGGAGCTCGCCGGCGCCAAGATTGATCTCGCACAAGGACTAGGACCCTTTGGAGTCGCTAGGTTCCGCGCATGATCCTCAATCTGCTCATCGGCACCGTCGTCATCAGTCTGACGGTCCTGGTCCATACGTTTGGCCTGATCGCCGTAACCCATGCGATGGGGTACCTTGTGGCGCGGTTTCGCATGCATGGGCGTCACAGCCGCACGGTGGCAATGATCAGCGTGGTGATGGGGCTCTTCGCCGTCATGACAATCGAGATCTGGCTGTGGGCCGGGCTGTACCGGCTGCTTGATATCTTCGCCGACTTCGAGACCGCCCTGTATTTTTCGACCATTACCTTTTCAACGGTCGGCTATGGCGACGTCGTACCCGCTCATACATGGCGCGTCTTGGCGGCATTGGAGGGYGTGAACGGRTTYCTGCTCATTGGCTGGTCGACCGCCTAYCTGATCGCGGCGGGAACGCGCATCGGTCCGTTCAAGGCCGGSGAGCATTTCTGATTGAGTGTCAAACCACCACCGAATGCGAGGGCCGAGTTGCAAGCTCGGTGTTACGATCCTTGATCGCGATCAAAGATTGCCCTGGCGAGTGGACTATGCTTACCGCTTCAAAGGAGAACCAAGATGCAGAACATCAAGGTCGATGAAGCACTATGGGCATCCAGCATGTTGCCCGAGGGTATTGTAGAGCGATGGTTCATCGCGAGCGGTGCCGCGATCAGGGTCGGCGAGCGGATAGCGGAAGTTCGAATTGAAGACGCGCTGCACGAGATCGTCGCGCCAGCAGGCGGGCGAGCGACGATTGTCGCGGCAACCAACGCCGTCGTCGAACCCGGTTCGGTGCTCGCAACATTGGATGACAGGCTGAGCCCTGGCTGACCACGCTCAACAACAGAATCGACGCAGACCACAGGAAATAAGACGATGCTGATCCGCACACTTTCTGCGCTGGAATGCACCAAAATGCTGACGGCCAATCGTATGGGTCGCCTGGCATGTGCCAAGGACGGGCAGCCGTATGTCGTTCCGGTGCACTATGCGTATGCCGACAGTCACCTCTACGCGTTTTCTATGCCGGGCAAGAAAATCGACTGGATGCGCGCCAACCCGCTTGTGTCCGTCCAGGTCGACGAACGCGGCGAAGGACGGGGCTGGAAAAGCGTGGTTGTCGATGGCCGCTATGAGGAACTGCCTGACCGGATAGGCCACAAACTCGAGCGCGACCATGCCTGGACGTTGCTCAGCAAGCACGCCGACTGGTGGGAGCCCGGCGCCCTCAAACCAGTTTCGCCTCCGGTGTCAGACAGCACGCCGCACGTCTTCTTCCGGATCCTCGTCGAGCAGGTGTCCGGCCGTGAAGCAAGCGAGTAGGCAGTTTTCAGTGCCTCAAAACATCGCCACTGCCGAAGAGCCACGGCTGGAAGTGCGGAGATCGCACAGATCAAGCACGATCGTTGGACGCCACCCACCCGTCGATCCGGCCCTGCCAGT
>NZ_JBFUGJ010000128.1:0-15397 GCF_056402975.1 Mesorhizobium sp. P3_A9
GCCAGTGACAAGGTCGAAGTGCTTATCAGTCCTGCCGCGCCGGAGCCGCGCAAGAATGCGCGGAAGCGATCCCGTCTTGTCGACGAGCACCAACGCCGCCGCGGCGATCCTGTCGCGGGCGGCGGATCGCGCAATCCGATCATGACCGCCTACCGCCAAAGCGCCCTCATTTGCGCCGCCGCGATGGTTGACGGACCCAGACGGCCGCGCGATCTGAAGGCCTTGACGCCTATCGCGCCGAAAATTCTGCAGCATAATGTCTATGGCTGGTTCGCGCGCGTTGACCGCGGCCTCTACGATCTCACGGATGCCGGCCGCGCATCGCTGGTCCGTTGGCCGCAGACGGCGCACGATGCGCCTCGACACGAGATTTTGATTGCGCCGACCCCCTGAAAGCTGGGGCTTGCCGAGCATGACGCGCCCCTCTTGGTTGATTTTTCAGACAAAACATGCTGCTTGTCGCGCCCATGAAGACACTCTGCATGATGGCCATTGCGTCCCTGACGCTGGCTTTCCCGGCCAGCGCGATGGACAACGCATTGCGTGCCGGGCTGATGAAACTTGATCCCCAAACACGCCTCGAGCAGCGTTGCGATGCCGAAATCCTGGACCGGATCACCCACGATGATCGCAAGTTCAAGGCCGACCGGGTCGTCGCTTACGCCTTCGCCACGCCCGAGATGAGCGCCGATGCGATCAGGAGCCCTGGCGCGGCGTTCCGCAGCAAGGGACAGTGGTATCGGCTGAAATTCAAGTGCCAGACCGGGCCGGACCATATGGAAGTCCTGCAGCTGCGCTACCGGATCGGCGACGAGATTCCGGAAGCCGACTGGGCGAAGTACAATCTCTACGACTAGTTTTTCCACACGCGCAGCGGCGCAAGCGTTCGAGCTGCGAGAACTGAAAATCCCCCGGTAATCCCACTGTAACAAAAGTGGTTTCCCAACGTTGTCCGATGCAGCGTCTTGACGCCAGCGGACCATGCCTTTAGGCCCGTTTGGATAGTCGACGACGAACACTCGGCGAACAGGCAAGGGCTTCCAGATCCATGGAAATATTCACTGCCACCGGCCTATCGGCTCTTCTTCAGGTCATAGCCATCGATCTTGCTCTCGCGGGCGACAATGCAATCGTCATTGGCCTCGCCGCGGCCGGCCTGCCGGTAAGCCAGCGCAAGCGCGCCATTCTCGTCGGCATCGCGGCGGCAACCGTGCTGCGCATTTTCTTCGCCCTGATCACGCAATGGCTGCTCACCATTGGACCCATGCTGCTTATCGGCGGCGGCCTGCTGCTGTTGTGGGTCTGCTGGAAGATGTGGCGCGAATTGCGTGTCAGTCATGAACAAGAGCGCGACGCGACGGAAGCGCTGTCGAATGGAGATTTCGACAAGGACGGTGTCATCGGCGGCAAGGGGCCGCGCAAGACCTTCTCGCAGGCTGCCTGGCAGATCGTCATCGCCGACGTTTCGATGTCGCTCGACAACGTTCTTGCCGTAGCGGGAGCGGCGATGAACCATCCGACCGTGCTGATTGTCGGACTGGCCTTGTCGATTGCCTTGATGGGCTTTGCTGCCTCGTTCGTCGCGCGCCTCCTGCACAAATATCGCTGGATCGCCTATCTCGGCCTGGCGATCATTCTCTACGTTGCGGTGAAAATGCTGCTGGACGGTGCGGTACAGCAGTACCCCGAGCACTTCGCTTTCCTGGCACCCTGGTTCGGTTCCGGAGGCCACTGAGCCACTCCGATGGCGCGCGGCGGCCTGTCGGCCGGTTTGCTTGATTGCCGAAGCCATGCTATTGCGCCGCGCGTATTGGCTCCTGCCACGCGCCACAGACCGACATTTACAGCGACTTGAGGCCGGACCAGCGTTTCGGCCCGTGCCCCCATTGGAAACTTGCCTATGTCCGCCCCTCGCGTCAGTTTCGTCAGCCTTGGATGTCCGAAGGCGCTCGTGGATTCCGAGCGCATCATCACGCGCCTGCGCGCCGAAGGCTATGAGATCGCCCGCAAGCATGACGGCGCCGATCTCGTCGTCGTCAACACCTGCGGCTTTCTCGATTCCGCCCGCGACGAGTCGCTCAATGCCATCGGTTCCGCGCTTTCGGAAAACGGCAGGGTTATCGTCACCGGTTGCCTCGGCGCCGAGCCGGACGTGATTCGCGAGAAGCACCCCAACGTGTTGGCGATCACCGGGCCGCAGGCCTATGAGAGCGTGATGGCCGCCGTGCATGAGGCCGCCCCTCCTTCGCACGATCCCTACATCGATCTCCTGCCGCCGCAGGGCGTCAAGCTGACGCCGCGCCACTATGCCTATCTCAAGATCTCGGAAGGCTGCAACAACCGCTGCACCTTCTGCATCATCCCCGCGCTGCGTGGCGATCTCGTTTCGCGGCCCGCGGCTGATGTGCTGCGGGAAGCCGAAAAACTGGCAAAGGCCGGCGTCAAGGAGTTGCTCGTCATCTCGCAGGACACCAGCGCCTACGGCATCGACATCAAGTACCAGACGTCGATGTTCGGCGATCGTGAAGTGCGGGCGAAATTCCTCGATCTTTCGGAGGAGTTGGGCAAGCTCGGCATCTGGGTGCGCATGCACTATGTCTACCCCTACCCGCATGTCGCCGACGTCATCCCGCTGATGGCCGACGGCAAGATCCTTCCCTATCTCGACATCCCGTTCCAGCATGCCTCGCCGCAGGTGCTGAAGAACATGCGCCGGCCCGCGCACGGCGAAAAGACGCTGGAACGCATCCGCGGCTGGCGCGACGTCTGCCCGGATCTCGCGATCCGCTCGACCTTCATCGTCGGCTTTCCCGGTGAGACGGACGAGGATTTCGAGATGCTGCTCGACTGGCTGGACGAAGCCAAGATCGACCGTGCCGGCTGCTTCAAATACGAGCCGGTCCGGGGCGCCCGCTCCAACGATCTCGGCCTCGAGYAGGTGCCGCAGGAAATCAAAGAGGCACGCTGGCACCGCTTCATGCAGCGCCAGCAGAAGATTTCGGCGACGCAGCTGGCCAGGAAGGTCGGCAAGCGCCTGCCGGTGCTGATCGACGAGGCGCACGGCACCTCGGCAAAGGGCCGCACCAAATATGATGCGCCGGAGATCGACGGCTCGGTCCACATCCAGTCGCGCCGTCCGCTGCGCCAAGGCGACATCGTCACCGTCAAGATCGACCGTGCCGACGCCTATGACCTCTACGGTTCGGCTGTCTGAACCTTCAGTCAATTCTCCAGACAAATGAAAGGGCGCCTCGCGGCGCCCTCTCCATATTCGGTACGTGATGTGCCTTACTGCGGCAGCTTGTCGTCGACGCCCTTGACGTAAAAGTTCATGCCGAGCAGCGT
Source organism: Mesorhizobium sp. P3_A9 (assembly GCF_056402975.1). Taxonomy (NCBI): domain Bacteria; kingdom Pseudomonadati; phylum Pseudomonadota; class Alphaproteobacteria; order Hyphomicrobiales; family Phyllobacteriaceae; genus Mesorhizobium; species Mesorhizobium sp. P3_A9. The sequence goes on from NZ_JBFUGJ010000128.1 coordinate 3,346, forward strand.
GCCGTCATCGGCGACTTCACCGTCCTTCAGCCATGCCGAGCCGTCCTGCTTGGCGATCGGTCCGGTGAAGGGGTTCCAGCCGCCGGCGATCTTCTTCGAGGTTGCCTCGGCCATCGCCTTCACGTCGTCGGGCATGTTGGTGAAGGGCGCGAGCTTGACCGCGCCGTCCTTGATGCCAAGCCAGACATTGTCCGGCTTCCAGGTGCCGTCGATGGCTGCCTGCACCCGGCTGATGTAGTACGGRCCCCATTCGTCGGTCAGCGAGGTCAGCTGCGCGTTCGGCGCGAACTTGATCATGTCGGASGACTGGCCGAAGCCGTGCAGCTTGCGCTCCTCKGCCACCTGCAAGGCGGCGGTCGAATCGGTGTGCTGGACGATGATGTCGGCGCCCTGGTCGAACAGCGCCTTGGCGGCGTCTGCTTCCTTGCCCGGATCGAACCACGAATTGACCCAGACGATCTTGGCCTTGAAGTTCGGRTTGATSGACTGCGCGCCGAGCATGAASGARTTGATGCCCATCACCACTTCSGGGATCGGGAAGGARACGATGTAGCCGGCAACGCCRGMCTTCGATTCCTTGGCGGCGATCTGGCCGAGCACGTAGCGGCCTTCATAGAAGCGGGCATTGTAGAGGCCGAGATTGTCGCCGGACTTATAGCCGGTGGCGTGCTCGAACATCACTTTCGGAAATTTCTTGGCGACCTTCACTTCGGCGTCCATGAAGCCGAACGAGGTGCCGAAGATCAGCTTGCAGCCTTCGCGCGCCAGGCGCTCGAAAGCACGGTCGGCATCGGGCCCCTCGGAGACGTTCTCCAGATAGGCGGTCTCGACCTTGTCGCCGAGCGCCTTTTCGACTTCGAGCCGGCCCTGGTCGTGCTGGTAGGAGTAGCCGAAATCGCCGATCGGGCCGGTGTAGACCCAGCAGGCCTTCAGCTTGTCGGCGGCCTCTGCGGACGCGGCCAGCGACAATGCCGCTGTCGTCGTCATCAGGGCAATAAGCAGTTTTTTCATTGTGTTACCTCTCTGTGTTAAGCCTTGGAGCTTCCCGTTTGTTATTATTGTCAACGATCCGGAACGAATGGCTGCCCCAGGGATGCCGGCGTGTTCATCATCGTCAGACGCTTGTTGCGCGAGATTAGAACGAGAACCACGACGGTTGCCAGATAGGGCAGAGAAGAAAGCATCTGCGAGGGCACCGGAATGCCAAAAGCCTGTGCATGAAGCTGGCCGATCCAGACCGCGCCGAAGATGTAGGCGCCGGCCAACACACGCCACGGGCGCCACGACGCGAACACCACCAGCGCCAGCGCGATCCAGCCGCGGCCCGCGCTCATGTTCTCGACCCATTGCGGCGTGTAGACGAGCGACAGATGGCCGCCGGCCAGACCGGCGCAGGCGCCGCCGAAGATGACCGAGAGATAGCGGTAGCGGATGACCTTGATGCCGAGCGCATGCGCCGACGTGTGACTGTCGCCGATCGAGCGCAGTGTCAGTCCGGTACGTGTCTTGAACAGGAACCACATGACGGCGGCGGTCAGCGCGATCGAGATGTAGAAGATCGGATCCTGGCCGAACAGAAGCTTGCCGATCACGGGGATCTCGGTCAGGACCGGGATGTCGAGATTGGGCAGCCTGACACCGGGCTGGCCGACGAAGCTCGTGCCGATCATACCGGAGAGGCCGAGGCCGAGCAGCGTCAGCGACAGGCCGGTTGCAACCTGGTTGGTAGCCAGCGACAGCGTCATGACGGCAAACAGCAGCGAGAACAACGCGCCCATGACGATTGCCGCCAAAAGGCCGATCCAGGGCGAGCCGGTCAGGTAGCCGGCGCCGAAGCCGCCGACCGCGCCCATGATCATCATGCCTTCGACGCCGAGATTGAGCACGCCGGAGCGCTCGACCACCAGTTCGCCGATCGCCGCGATCAACAGCGGCGTCGCCGCCGTGGCGATGGTCAGGAGGATGTTGACGGTGATGTCCATCAGCGGGCTTCCTTCAACTTCGGCGCGGCCTCGAGCTTCGCCGCGCCTTCTGGTTTCGTCAGCGCCAGGCCGATCAGGCGGATGCGGTAGTGAATGAGCGTGTCGCAGCCGAGCACGAAGAACAAAAGCATGCCCTGGAACACCCTYGCCACCTTGTCGGAAATGCCGAGYGCGCTTTGCACCGCCTCGCCGCCGAGATAGGTCAGCGCCAGCACCAGACCCGCCGCGATGATTCCAAGCGGATTGAGACGGCCGAGGAACGCCACGATGATGGCGGTGAAGCCGTAGCCGGGCGAGATGACCGGCTGCAACTGCCCGATGGCGCCGGAGACTTCCGAGATGCCGGCAAGGCCGGCCAGTGCGCCAGACAGCAGCAAGGCGAAGAACACCATGCGGTTGAGGCCGAAGCCGGCGAAGCGCCCTGCCCGTGGGCTGGAGCCCAGCACGCGGACCTCGAAGCCCTTGAGCATGCGGCTCATCAGGATCCAGACCAGGACCGCGGCAACCAGCGCAAAGACAAAACCCCAGTTGGCGCGTCCGGCATCCGGCATCAGTTCCGGCAGCACGGCCGAGTCGCCGAACTGGATTGTCTGCGGGAAACCATGGCCCTGCGGATCGCGCCATGGGCCGCGCACCAGCCAGTCGAGGAAGAGCTGGGCGACATAGACCAGCATCAGGCTGGTCAGGATCTCGTTGGTGTTGAACCGGGTTTTCAGAAACGCCGGGATTGYCGCATAGGCCGCACCGCCGACCATGCCGAGCAGAAGCATCAGCGGCAGCACCAGCGGGCCTTCGAATTGCGGAAATAGCACCGGAATGGCGGAGCCGAAGATGGCGCCGAAGACGAACTGGCCCTCGGCGCCGATGTTCCAGATGTTGGCTTTGTAACAGACCGACAGGCCGACCGCGATCAGGATCAGCGGTGCTGCCTTGATCGCCAGCTCATGCAGCTGCCAGACTTGGCTGATCGGCTCGATGAAGTAGATCCGGAACGCGGTCAGCGGATTGACGCCGAGCAGCGCGAACAGAACCGCGCCGGCGATGATGGTCAGCGCGAAGGCGATGAACGGCGACAGGGCCGAAAACAGCACGGAACGCTGCGGGCGTTTGACGAGTTCGAGGCGCATCATGCCGTCTCCAGCGTATGTTCGGCGTGGCCAGGCTCGGCGCCGCCCATCAACAGGCCGACCTTCTCGAAGGTTGCTTCGGCGATCGGCATCGGCTTGGACAGCTCGCCATTGTGCATGACCGCGATCGCGTCCGAGATCTCGAACAGCTCGTCGAGATCCTGGCTGATCACCAGCACCGCCGATCCGCTGCGCGACAGTTCGATCAGTGCCTGCCTTATATGGGCGGCGGCACCGGCATCGACGCCCCAGGTCGGCTGATTGACCACCATGACGCTTGGGCGGCGGTCAAGTTCGCGGCCGACGATGAATTTCTGCAGATTGCCGCCCGAGAGTGCTGCCGCTTCCGGATCCGGCGCGCTCTTGCGCACGTCCATCGCCTCGATGATGCGTTGTGAGGCGGCATAGATCGCGGCGGCCCTGACCATCCCACCGCTGCTGACGAAAACCTTGCCGTCGGTGGCATGGCGCGAGAGCAAAAGGTTTTCCGAGAGTTTCATGCGCGGTGCGGCACCATGTCCGAGGCGCTCTTCCGGCACGAAGGCGGCACCCAGCAGGCGCCGTCCGGTGATGGTGAGGCCACCGGCATCCTTGCCGCAGATGCGCACCGAGGCGGCATCCTGCTGCAACACTTCGCCGGAGACGGATTCGAAGAACTCGCCCTGGCCGTTGCCGGCGACACCGGCAATGCCGATCACCTCGCCGGCTCGGACATTGAGGTTGATATTCTTGAGCGGAATGGAGAACGGCGTCGCCGGCTTGCGGCTGAGGCCGCGGATTTCGAGCAGCGGCAGCGCGGTTTCGATCCCCGCGACCGGCGCACGCACCACGGCCTGCACCTCGTTGCCGACCATCATGCGGGCAAGCGAGGCGGCTGTTTCCTCGCGCGGATTGCAGTGGCCGACCACCTTGCCATGCCGCAACACGGTTGCGCGGTCGCAGATGCGTTTGACCTCTTCGAGCCGGTGCGAAATGTAGAGGATCGATTTGCCTTCCGCGCGCAGCCGCTCCAGCGTCTCGAACAGCTTGTCGGCTTCCTGCGGCGTCAGCACCGAGGTCGGCTCGTCAAGGATGATGAGTTGCGGAGTCTGCAGCAGGCAGCGGATGATCTCGATGCGCTGGCGCTCGCCGACCGACAGGTCGCCGACCAGCGAGTCCGGATCGAGCGGCAGGCCGTAGCTGTAGGAAAGCGCCCTCGCCTTCGCGGCAATGCTGCTGATCGGCGCGCCGTCATCCAGGGAGAGCGCGATGTTCTCGGCCGCGGTCAGTGCTTCGAACAGCGAAAAGTGCTGGAACACCATGCCGATGCCGAGCTTCTTCGCAGCCCCCGGATTGGTGATCCGCACCGCCTGGCCGTTCCAGGAAATCTCGCCGGAATTGGGCTCCAGCGAGCCGAACAGCATCTTGACCAGCGTCGACTTGCCGGCGCCGTTCTCACCGAGCAACGCGTGGATTTCACCCCTGGCGATGTTGAGGTCGATATGATCGCACGCCGTCAGCGTGCCGAATATCTTGGTCAGGCCACGAACCTCAAGCAGGTTCGCCCCGTCATGATCTGCACTCACAGTGCCTCCCATCTGGTTAGCCAGATATGTTCTGTGTTCCCGCAAGCATGGTAGGCGCCGCCGGCTCTCAACGGAAAGCGGCACGCGTCTTGAAAGAGCTTCAAGAATTTCAGCGGAAATTCAAGGGATAGCAAGCCTGGCGGGACTAAGGGATGAGAATGGTCGTCCCTGTTGTCCTGCGACCCTCGAGGTCGGCATGCGCCTTGCCGGCATCCTTCAGCGCATAGCGCTGGTTGATCTGGATTTTGACGACGCCGCTGAGCACCACCTCGAACAGTGCAGCGGCGGAGGCATCAAGGTCCTCGCGTTTTGCATTGTAGACGAACAGCGTCGGCCGGGTCGCGAACAAGGAACCCTTCTGGGCCAGCAGCGACATCGAGAATGGCGGGATCGGTCCCGAGGACTGTCCAAAGCTGACGAACATGCCGAGCGGCTTCAGGCAGTCGAGCGAGGCCGGAAAAGTGTCGTTACCAACCGAATCGTAGACGACGTCGCATTTTTTGCCGCCGKTGATGGCGGCAACGCCGGCGACGAAATCCTGCTCCTTGTAGTTGATGACATGGTCGAAGCCGTGTGCCTTGGCGAGCTCGATCTTGTCGGTCGAGCTTGCCGTGCCGATGACGGTTGCGCCGAGATGTTTCGCCCATTGGCCGAGAATGAGGCCAACGCCGCCGGCCGCGGCATGGAACAGGATCGTGTCGCCGGCCTTCACCTTGAAGGTGCGGCGCAAGAGATATTCGGCGGTCATGCCTTTCAGCATCATCGCGGCGGCCTGTTCGTCGCTGACGCCTTCAGGAATCTTCACCACGCGGTCGGCCGCGATGACACGCTCCTCTGCGTAGGCACCGACATTCGTCGAATAGGCGATGCGGTCGCCGGGCTTCAGCCAGTCAACATCTTGGCCGACCTCCTGCACCACGCCGGCAGCTTCGCTGCCGGGAATAAGCGGAAAACCGCCAGGCGGCGGATAGAGCCCGGAGCGATGATAGACATCGATGAAGTTGAGGCCGATCGCGGTATGCCTGACCAATATCTGCCCGGTACCCGGCTGGCCGGGATCGGTGTCCTCATAGGTCAGAACTTCCGGGCCGCCATGGGCGTGGATGCGGATCGCTTTGGACATGGATTGGCTTCCTGTGGGAGTGGCTGATCAGGCCTTTTTGGCACCGAGATTTGGAAAGAACTGCATGATGCCACCGATGGAGGCGAGGTAAAGCCCGCTGATGGTAATGCCGATCTTGATGAAAGTGCTGACCTGCTCGCCCAGCACGCCGATCTGATCATAGAAGGCTGCCAGAGCCGCCTGCGCAAGCGCAAGCGCGCCGAAGGCGCACCACAAAAGCGTCATTGTGAGATTGATGCGCCGCAGCCGCACCACCCGCACCGGATGAATGAAATTGATCGGCACGAACGTCAGGATGCCGGCCACCACCACCACCGCGAACGAGACCCATTGTCCCGGCTCGATGACAAACAGCGTGAACACCACCATGTTCCAGACAACCGGGAATCCCTTGAAGAAATTCTCCTTCGTTTTCATCCCGGTGTCGGCATAGTAGATCGCGCTGGAGACGACGATGATCGCCGCCGACAGGAACGACAGGCCCTCGCCCATGAAGCCGCGCTGGTAGAGCGCGAAGGCCGGGATCAGAACATAGGTCACGTAGTCGATAATGTTGTCGAGGAGCTCGCCCGACCAGGTCGGCAGGATTTCCTTGACCTCGAGCTTCCTGGCGATCGGCCCGTCGATGCCGTCGACGAACAGCGCCAGCCCAAGCCACCAGAACATTGCCGTCCAGCGTTCCTCACTCGCCGCCACCAGCGACAGGAAGGCGAGGAACGAGCCTGACGCCGTCAGCAGATGGACGGAGAACGCCCTCGCCTGCGGCCATGTGACTTTCTTCTTCGGTCGCGGAATCCGGTCGGTGATCTTCTTGGCAGCTTTCCGTGCCGCCATATTCCTGGCCGCCATGCTCCTGGGCGTTGTGTTCTTGCTCACGGCCCCCGCCAATCCAGCTTGCAGATTTCGGCCGAGCGGCCAGCAAAGTTCCAGTTGCGGCCAAAGGCCCGCATCTTGCTCTTGTCGGACTTGGCCACGATGATCTCCGGCGCGATCCAGTATTCCGAATTCGTGATCACCGTATCCTTGTCGCGATCCTTGCCGGCGATTGGCGTCACCGCGCCGTCGATGATCTTCGGTATCTGGAAGATACGCGTCTTGTCCCGCGTCTCATAAGTGATCGGCACCTGTTCGACACCCAGGAATTTTCCGACCAGGATCGACAGCAGCGACGTCGTCCCACCGGCCTTGCCGGTGAAAATCTTCGTCAAAGCCTTGACCGCGTAGATCGAGGCGCGTTTGTCGATGAATAGACCCGCGGTCCAGTTGCCGCGGCTCATATAGCCGGGTATTTCCATGATCAGCCCAAGGTTGAGGCCAGATAGGTCGACCTCGCCGAAGTGGCCGGCATCAATGCGGAATCCCGCCCAGGTCTGGCAATAGCCCTCGGTCGGAGGGTGACTGCCGAGCGACAGCACGCAAGGACAAAAAACCGTGCAATTGCAGGAGAGTACGAGCTCTCCTTTCATTGCCCAGCTCTGATCTGTCATCGAATTTCCCCCACTCACAACGAGACTACTAGCAGSGCGGCKGCCCAGACAAGCAGTATCGCACCGGCCAGCCGGGTTGGAAGACTGCCCGTCGTCTGTTTTTCAATCAGGGTGAACACGCCGATCAGCGCCATCCAGAAGATGTTCATTACGCCGACGGCAAACATCACCAGCATCAGCGCCCAGCAGCAGCCGAGGCACCATATGCCTTGCACAACGCCGAGCCGGAACACGCGGATCGGTTTGGCGCTCCAGTTCGAAAACAGGATCGAGAACGGGTTKYKGCATTTYKTCAGRCARGCCTCCTTGAGGCCGCTGAACTGGTARAGGCCGGCAAYCAGCAATGTGAGCGCGCCGGCAATGCCAAGCACCGGATCGTACAGTTCACCGGACGCGGCGAAAGTGTGCACGCAGAGCGTCAGTGCCGCAAACAGCATCGAGGCGGCGAGCCAGACGCCGAGATAGCCGGCAACCAGCACCAGCGGGTGGGCGACCGGCTCGCCCTTGATCCGGGCCGTATCGGCGATCTCGCAATAGGTGCGGATCATCGGTGCCGCGGACGGCAGCATCGCTGCGATCGCCATCAGGAACCACACCAGGACAAGCGCCAGGGCGCGCAAGCCGATGCCTGCGTCCAGCGGCGCCGGCGACAGGCAGAGCGCGAAGAACCGTTCCAGGAAATCGGGCAGCGGCATCTGTGGCAGGCCGCGCAGGAAAGTATCGCCGGGCGCGCTGCCCCGGGCCTCGGCACCGCGAATTGCCATCGCGGCCAGCGACAACCAGGCGAGCGCGATGCCCGCGCCGACAACGACATTGACCGTCAAGCGCGGGTTGCGCGCAATATCAGCCGTGGCGCGGCCGGCGCGGTCGAGATGGCTGAAATCGTCCTGGTGGCCGGTCATGCCTCCGAATGGGCCGAATCGCCGCGTTGATCAAGCCGCATGATCTGACCTATATGCTCCTTGACTGGCAGGTCTGGTGGCCCGCCTCGCATCGCAAGCCGGAAGCCGATCCTTGGAGCATCAGGAAACAGCGCCGATACTGATTGCCGGCACCGGACCGGCAGGGCTGATCGCGGCGCTCGCTTTCGCTGATGCCGGCTTCCCGGTGACGCTTGTCGGGCCTGAGGCGTCGGCCCCCGATGGCCGCACCACGGCGCTGATGAACCCTGCCCTGAAAGTGCTTGAGCGGCTTGATGTCCTCGAAGACATCAAGCCCAAGGCCGCCCCCTTGAAGGTCATGCGCATCGTCGATGCGACCTCGCGGCTGATCCGCAGCCCCGTCGTCACCTTCCGCGCCAGCGAGATCGATGAGGACCAGTTCGGGCTGAACCTGCCCAACAGCGTCTTTGGCCCTGCGCTTGCCAGCAAGGTGGCCGCGCATTCCGGGATCGAATGGCTGAGGTCGATGGTCAAGACCTGGCGTCTCGATGCCGACAAGGCTTATGCCACCCTCGCCGACGGCGGTGAGGTTGGGGCGTCGCTGGCGGTCGCCGCCGATGGGCGTCTGTCGCCTGCACGCGAGGCGGCGGGCATTTCGACCGCTGCGCGCTCCTATCCGCAGGCGGCACTCGTGCTCAATTTCGGCCATAGAAGCGAGCATGCCTTCACCTCGACCGAATTCCACACCGAGACCGGACCGTTCACGCAGGTTCCGTTATCAGGCAATCGCTCAAGCCTCGTCTGGGTGGTCAAACCCGAGACCGCCAAGGAGCTTGCCGCACTGGATGATGCAGCGCTCTCGCTGCGGGTCGAGCAGCAGATGCAGTCGATGCTGGGCCGGGTGACGGTAGAGCCTGGCCGCCAGATCTATCCGCTTTCGGCGGTGACGCCCTTGCGTTTTGCACATCGGCGGGTGGCGCTTGTCGGCGAAGCCGCGCATGTATTCCCGCCGATCGGCGCACAAGGTCTCAACCTTGGCATCAGGGATATTGATGATCTGGTTGGAATTGCTGCTGAAAATCGTGGCGATCCCGGTGCGGCCAAGGCCCTTGCCGCCTACGATTTCAAGCGCCGCCCCGACATTCTGGCGCGCAGCAGCGCTGTCAATCTGCTCAACATGTCGCTGCTCTCCGATATGCTGCCGGCGCAGATGGCACGCGGCGCTGGTCTCGGCGTGCTCGGTGGCTTTGCACCGCTGCGCGCCTTCTTCATGCGCGAAGGGCTTCGTCCCGGCAGTGGTTTTGCAGCACTTGCCGGCGGCCTGCGAAAACCGATGCGGCAGCAGTAGTAATCTTGCGGATTTTATCGCGACGTCGCGACGTCAATCAAAAACCTTTGCGCCGTATTCTGCGTAGCTTGAAGACGCTCAAACGCTTCGGGATTGAATTGACTCGGAGTCTGCGCCAAATAAAGCCAAGGAATTCAGTGGTGAGTACGATGAAAACGGCCAAATTCGCGATCGGACAGGTGGTTCGCCACCGGCTGTTTCCGTTTCGAGGCATCATTTTCGACGTCGAYCCGCAATTCGCCAACACCGACGAATGGTACGARGCCATCCCSGCSGACGTGCGGCCGCGCAAGGAYCAGCCGTTCTACCACYTGCTCGCYGAGAAYTCGGAAACCGAATACATCGCCTATGTGTCAGAGCAGAACCTGCTTGAGGATCAGTCGGGCGAACCGGTCCGCCACCCGCAGATCAAGGAGATGTTCGACAAGAAGCCGGACGGACGCTACGAGCCGAAACGGCAGTCCAGGCACTGACGTCCCGGCATTCCGGCCATCCATCAGGATATCCAGGCCATGGCCAGGAACGAAAAAAGCGGGGCATGACCCCGCTTTTTCTTTGACTCGAGAATGCCCGAGCCGGTGATCAGTTGGCGGTCTTGGCCTTGTCCTGCTCTTCCTTGAGCTTCTTGGCGAAGTCCTGGTTGTTCTTGGCGACGAAGTCCTGGAGCTTCTTCTGCCGGTCCTCGATGTCCGACTGCTGCAGCGGCGGGCCGTCATAGGCGCCGCTGAAGCCCTGCAGCGCGATCTTGATCGGGTTGGCCTGGTTCTGGAAATTGATCGAGGTCAGCGTGATCCCCTGGCCTTTCTTGAATGCGGCGACGAGCTGGTCGGTCAGCGGCACTTCGGCCACGCAACGATCCGGGAAGCAGATCACATAGTCGAGCTTTACGGCCTTGCCGGTGTCGATCTGCAGGCCGATGCCGGGAGGTACGAGGCGGCCGGTCGGGACCGTCACCTGGAACACCTTGCGGTTCACCTTGCCCTTGAGTTCGATCATGCTCACGCCGGTGACGAGCTGGCCGTTGCCGGCAGTGACGATGTTCTGGACATTGCAGATGTCGACGTCTTCCTGCTTGGTGCAGGCCTTGAACCAGCCCTGTGGAATCTGCGGCTGCTGCTGTGCGGAAGCGGTGGGAAGTCCTGCGCCCAGAAAGCCGACCACGCCCGCGGCCATGACCGAAAGGCGGTACGCATTGCTGTTCAGGCTCGTCATATCGTGCACTTCCTCTCAAATGATCCCGGAACCGGCTTCTCTGCGCCGTGTGGTCCAGCTACCTGTTGCCGAAATGAGGCAACAGAATGACTTCGGTCGGCGTGTTACACTGCAAGCGGTGCCGAATCCAGCCCGCCTCCTGTAATTCTTGATGACACCATTGGCCGGCTCGCAGCTGCCTCATGCTAGGGTGCGCATCGAATCATCAAGCCGACCTGTTAAGGAGACGGTCATGGGCCGCGTTCTTGTTTGGCTGATCACCGCGACATCGCTTTTTACCCTTTCGCCGCGGCCGGCCATGTCGGAACCGAAGCACGCTATTGCCATGCAGGGCGAGCCGGCACTGCCGCCCGACTATACCCACTTCGACTACGTCAATCCTGACGCGCCGAAGGGCGGCAACATTACCTATTGCGTCGTCGGCAGCTTCGACAACCTCAACCCGTTTATCCTGAAAAGCCTGCGCACCACGGCGCGCGGCATGATGGATCTGAACTACGGCAACCTCGTTTTCGAGCCGTTGATGCAGCGCAACTACGACGAGGCCTTCAGTCTCTATGGCCTGCTCGCCGACAGCGTGGACATGGACCCCGAGCGCAAGTCGATCGAATTCCATCTCAACCCCAAGGCAAAATGGTCGGACGGCGAACCGGTGACGCCGGAGGATGTGCTGTTCACCTACGATGTCTTTACCGACAAGGGCCGCCCACCCTACAACGCACGCATGAGCCTGATCGCCAAACTTGAAAAGACCGGCGATCACAGCGTGCGCTTCACCTTCAATGACAAGGCCAATCGGGAAACGCCCCTGATCATCGCGCTGACGCCGATCCTGCCGAAACATGCCTTCAACAAGGAGACTTTCGACAAGACAACGCTGAAGCCGCTGATTGGCAGTGGACCTTACACCATTGCCCAGGTGGCGCCCGGCCAGCGCATCGTATTCAAGCGCAACCCCGATTATTGGGGCAAGGATGTCCCGGCCAAACGCGGCTTCGACAATTACGACCAGATCACCATCGAATACTTCCTCAACGCCAACGCCAAGCTCGAGGCCTTCAAGAAAGGCCTCTGCGCCCTCGACGACGACAGTGATCCGGTCAAGCGTGAGCGCGATCTGGATTTCCCGGCCTTCCACAGGGGGGACGTGGTCGCCGAAACCTTCGACACCGGCATTCCGCCCGTCGTGACCGGTTTCCTGTTCAACACGAGGCTGCAGAAGTTCTCCAATCCGGAGGTTCGGCGCGCGCTCGGCATGCTTTACGATTTCGAATGGGCCAACAAGAACCTGTTCGGCGGCAAGTACACACGCTCGATGAGTTATTGG
>NZ_JBFUGJ010000129.1:0-15367 GCF_056402975.1 Mesorhizobium sp. P3_A9
ATAGCTGAACATGCCGCCGCCGAGACGGATATCGGGAAAGGCGCGCCGCGCCGCGGCATAGACATCTTCGAGCGGCGGGCAGGGCGGCCAGGCACTGCCCGGCGGTGTCGATTGCCGGTCGACCGAGGGCGACACGGCGACGGCATCGAGCCGCAACCCTGCCCGGCGCACCATGTCGGCGACCTCTGCGAGTTCGGCATCGAGATCGCCGCTGCAGGCGACCACACATTCGAGCGTTGTCCGAGCGGGATAGGCGTCGGCGAGCAGGGCGAAAGAGCGCAAGGCGTCGAGCCCGTGACCGCGTGTAGGATCGTAGTGCAACAGCAGTTGTTGCGGACCGAGCGCCGACAAGGTGGCGAGGTTCGCCAGCGCCGTCTCGACTTCGCCGGGATAGATGATCACGCCGACATCCGGCAGCGCCGGACCGGGCTTGCCAAGCGTCACGCGGACCGCGCCGGACGCCTCGGCTGCAGCCGGCGTCTTGCCGTCGCTGGCAATGCGCAGGCTGATCGTCTGGCGGTTGGTTTCGCCGGCCCGCAGCACATAGGGCCATGGCAGCGCCAGCGGCCGCACATAGGTCTTGTAGGAGGCGTCGGACCAGTTGCGCTGGTCCTCCATCTCGAAAACGTCACCTTCCATCCGGCATTCGGCGCTGACGCCCGGACGCACCTCATGCGTGATGGCACGCAAATCCTTGAAAGGCTGCCAGGGGTCGATCAGGTCTGGCAGTTTCGTGTCCACCACGCTGCCGTCGGTGTGCTCCACCGTCACCGGGCTGCCGGCAAGGCCGGTGATCGGATGTAGGATGCAGAAGCCGCAACGGTTGGTCTCGAAATCGCTATCGGGCAGCGCGCTGACGTCGAACGCCAGCTGTCCGTCCGCCGAACCCTTGATGGTGGCGCGGAAGACGAGCCGGCTTCCGCCCGGCCCGGTGCAGCTTGCTGTATAGCTGGCGGAGAAAGCATCGGTACTTTGGTCGATGGTCAAATCCGCCAGCGTTGGCTCGTACGTGCCCCAGTCGCGGTCGCGCACGATATAGGCGATGGCGCGCAGCACCTCCGTGCCGCCATGGCGGATGGTACGCAGATTGCCGTTGACGAAATCGGCGCTGAGTGGCCCGGCGCTGAGCCGGATCGGTTCGGCTTCCACCGCACGTGTGCCGCAGAGGAGGAAGCGATCCGCGGTCATTTCAGCAGGTCGTCGATCTGCACCGGTTGCCGGCTTGCGGCACCGGCATAGGCTGCCTCGACCAGCGCGAATGTCTTGAGGTTGTCGGCGCCCGAGGTTGCCGGCTCCTTGCCTGATGCAAGGCAGTCGACCCAGTGCCGCTGGATCGCCTGCACGCTCTCCTGGATGTTGTGCCATGGCCGCGAAGCCCAGGGCAGCAGCGGCGGTGAGATGTCGGTGACCGTCGTGCCGCTCTTGCCGGTGACGGTGAGCTGGTATCCCTGCGCCAGCCGCACGGTGCCGTCGCTGCCGTCGATCTCCATCAGCGTTTCGGGAAACGGCTCGACGGCAAGCCTGGTCGCATAGCTGCAATCGACCACTGAAGTGGCGCCGCTCTTGTGATCCATCAGCATGGTGGCGACATCCTCGCCGGCGATGGCCGGGTTGACGCGTGCGGTGCGGGCGGTGAGGCTCGAGACGTCGCCGAGGAGAAAACGGGCGATGTCGAGGATATGGATGCCGAGATCCTCGATGATGAAGCGTTTTCCCGTCGCCAGGTAGGGCTGGCCGGAAAACACGTCATAGGCCGAGCGGAAGGAGATACGCCCAAAGAACGGCGTGCCGATCTCGCCGCTGTCGAGCACGGCGCGCACCGCCTGGATCGGCGACTGCCAGCGGAAATTCTCATGCACCATCAGCGGCACGCTGGCCGTGGCGCAGGCCGCGACCATCGCCTTGGCATCGGCGAGCGTCGGTGCGAACGGCTTCTGGCAGATCACCGGGATGCGGTGGGCGGCCGCCATCTCGACCAGTGGCCGGTGGCTGCCGACGGTGGTGGCGATGTCGACGAAGTCGAGCGTCTCGGCCGCGAACAGGGCCGCTGCGTCGGTGTAGCGCTTGGAAATGCCGAACTGGTCGCCGACGATCCGCAACCGTTCGGGATCGCGGTCGCAGATGGCGACGATGGAGGCGCCCTCGATGTCGCGCCAGGCATGCATCTGGTTGACGGCGAAGAAGCCGCAGCCGATCAGCGCTCCGCTCAAACTCGCCATGATCAACCAGCCTTCGCCATCTGCATCAGGGTAACACGCTGCTGCAGCCGGCGCTGCGCCTGGTCGACGACGACGGCGACGATGATGACGAGGCCCTTGATCACCATCTGCCAGAAGGAGCTGACGCCCATCATCACCAGCCCGTCCGACAGGATGCCGATGACGAAGGCGCCGACGATGGTGCCGCCGATCGTGCCGCGGCCGCCCGACATCGAGGTGCCGCCAAGCACCGCCGCTGCAATGGCGTTCAGTTCGAAGCTTTCGCCCGTCGCCGGATGCGAGGCCATCAGCTCCGACGAGATGATCAGGCCGACGATCGCCGCRCAGAAGCCGGAGAACATGTAGACGAACATTTTGACCATGTTGACGCGCACGCCGGAAATCCGTGCCGCGCGCTCATTGCCCCCGACAGCGAAGATGTGGCGGCCAAGCGGTGTGTACCGGGCGAGATAGGCAGCCCCCAGCGCCACCACGATCAGGATCCAGATCGAGACCGGCAAGCCGGCGAGCCGGCCGGCGCCGAGGAAGCCGAAGCCGGTGGTGCCGAGTTCCGGCTTGCCGACCAGATTGGGGAAGGTGCGGCCGTCCGACGACAGCAGCGCCATGCCGCGCGCCACATAGAGCACGCCGAGCGTGGCGATGAAGGGCGCGACGTTGAGCCTGGTGATGAGCAATCCGTTGACGGCGCCGATCAAAATACCGACCAGAAGCGTGATCAAGGCGATCTCGACCACGTTGAAGTAGATGGTGTAGCCGATCTGCAGATCGATGCCGTTGAGCACGAGATAGCCGGCCACCATGCCGCACAGGCCGACGATCGAGCCGACCGAAAGGTCGATGCCGCCGGTGATGATGACGAAGGTCATGCCCATGGCGAGGAAGGCGTTGAGCGCCACATGCTTGGCCATCAGGATCAGATTGGCGGCCGACAGGAAATTCGGCGCGGCGATGGAGAAGAACACCAGCACGGCGATCAGTGCGATGAAGGTCCTGAGCTTCATCAGCGTCAGCAACGCGGAGCCGCTGGAGGCCGATGCGTGAGCCGCCCTGGCCGGAATGTCAGTCATCAGCTTTGCTTTCCATATGCGGGGGCAAGATGGGCAGGTCCGTGGCCGAGCGCCGACGCGGCGACGATCGCGGCTTCGGTCGCCTCGGCGCGGTCGAACATCCCAGTCAGTTTGCCATTGCTCATCACCGCGATCCGGTCGGATAGGGCCATCACCTCGTCGAGGTCGGACGTGGCGAAGAGGATGCCCAGCCCATCGCGCGACAGCTTGCGCATGGTGCGGAAGACGTCGGCCTTGGCGCCGACATCGATGCCGCGACTCGGCTCGTCCATCAAAAGCACCTTCGGTCCGGTGAGCAGCGCCTTGCCGATCACCACCTTCTGCTGGTTGCCGCCGGAAAGCGACGAGACTTCCTGCGCCGGGTCGGCGACCTTGATCGACAGCTCCCGCACCATCTGCACCACGGCCTGCCGCTCGGCACTGCCTCTTATGTGGAACAGGCGCACGAAGCGCGAAAGGCTGGCCAATGTCAGGTTGCTGGCGACCGAGAGGATCGACACCAGGCCCTCGCGCTGGCGGTCTTCCGGGATCAGCGCCAGACCGCGCCGGATGCGCCGCGTCGTGTCGCGTTCCCTGATGTGGTTTCCCTCGATCAAGATCTTGCCACTGGCATGGCCRTGGCGGCCCATGATGCARTCGAACAGCTCGCTGCGSCCGGCGCCCATCAGGCCGTAGATGCCSAAAATCTCGCCGGCGCGCAGCGACAGCGAGACGTGGTCGACSGCCAATCCGCCGGTGGCGCGTGGCAGGCAGATGTCCTCGGCGCGGAAGATCTCTTCGCCCGGCACATGGCCGTCGGCCTTGGCGAAATCCTTGGCGTCCGAGCCGATCATCTGCCGCACGATCCATTGCGTGTCGACGTTTTTCACCTCCTCCTGGCCGGTGATGCGGCCATCGCGCAGCACGGTGATGTAGTCGCCGATGCGGATCAATTCCTCGAGCCGGTGCGAGATGTAGACGATCGCGACGCCACGCGCCTTGAGGTCGGCGATCACCTTGAACAGGATCTCGACTTCAGCGGCACTTAGCGCCGAGGTCGGCTCGTCCATGATCAGGATKCGCGCRTCGAGCGARACSGCCTTGGCGATCTCGACCAGYTGCTGCTGGCCGATGCGCAGATCCTCGACCAGCATGTCCGGWCGGATACCGGCTTCGAGCCGATCGAGGAATTCACCGGCCCGCCGTTCCTGTTCCTTGCGGTCGATCTTGCGAAACCGGTTGGTGATCTCGCGCGTGGCAAAAATGTTCTCGGCAACCGTCATGTTGCCGAACAGGTTCAACTCCTGGAACACCATGCCGATGCCGCGATTCACCGCGTCGCCGGACGAGGAAAAGGAAACCTCGTTGCCGTCGAGCAGGATGCGGCCGGCCGTCGGCTGCTCGACGCCGGCGATGATCTTCATCAGCGTCGATTTGCCGGCGCCGTTTTCGCCGACCAGCACATTGACCGCGCCCTTGCGCACCTCGAAATTGGCCTGCTTGACCGCGACGGTGCCGGCATAGACTTTCGAGACGTCTTCCAGCTTCAGGATGATGTCGTGACCGGTCGCCGTGCTCATGGCTTCGGCCCGATCTCGGCCTCCGCCGGGGTCACCAGCGGCAGGTCCTGGCCGCCTTCGATCGTGTAGGCACCGAGCACCTTGGCGGTGCGGCCCTCCAGCGCCTCGCGCGGCAGCTTGGACAGCACGGTCTTGTCGGCATAGGCATTGAACGCCTTGCCGAACTGGGCGAAGTCGATCTGGTTGGTGAAGTCGTTGAACTGGACGAAGTCGAGGCTGTCGCGGAGCGCGGTTCCGCGTATCGCCGGCCCGATCTGCACCCGCGCATCCGCCTTGCCGTCGCCGTCGACGTCTATATCGATCGTTGCCGCGCGCGACTGCGTGTTGGCGGCGATGATCTTGCCTTCGACGCGGACCGCGAAGGTCCACGGCGAATTCGCCTGCTTCTTGGGGTTGCCGTATTTGGCGCCGGCTGCCGCCTGATCGGTCTTCGCCAGCGCATGGACCTCGGCGAACGGCCCGGCCTTCTCTTTCAAATACGGAATGACTTTCGCCACCCAGATATCCTCGACCATCTTGTCCGGATTGAAGCCGGACGCATTGGCGCCGTCTTGCGCGGAGGGCGTCGGCAGAATCTTGCAGGCGCCGAGGCTAAGGCCGGCGAGCGCGACAAGGGTCAGCCAGGTCAACTTCTTCGGCATCGCGGTCAAGCATCCCAGGGAAATGGAGACGAGGGACGAACCCTAGGTTCGCCCCTCGCGGATTGCATTGCGCCGGTTCAGTTCTTCAGCGCGAAGGTTTCCAGCTTGGCCGCGTTGTCGCCATTGACGAGCACGCAGTCCATCAGCTGCTTTTCCTTCTCGGGCGACTTCTTGTTCTTGATGAAGTCGTTGGCCTGTTCGACCGCCATCTGCGCCTGGGCATAGGCCGGCTGCAGCACCGTCGCTTTGATGCCGCCCGAGGTGATGGAGTCACGCACATCGTTGGAGCCGTCGAAGCCGACGACGATGACATCCTTGCGGTTCGCCGCGGCGAGCGCCGCATAGGCGCCCATCGCCATCGTGTCGTTGCCGGAGATCACGCCCTTGATGTCGGGATTGGCCTGCAGGATCGATTCCATCTTGGAATAGGCCTCGGTCTGGCTCCAGTTGGCCGACTGCTGSGCSACCATCTTCAGGTCYGGATARTCGTYGATGACRTCRTGATAGCCCTTSGAGCGGATGCCGGCATTGGTGTCGGATTCCTTGCCGACCAGCTCGACGAAATTGCCCTTCTCGCCCATCAGCTTGACGAATTCCTGCGCGCCGAGCTGGGCGCCCTGGTAGTTGTTGGAGACGATCTGCGCCACGGCGACGCCGGTGGCGTTGATCTCGCGGTCGATCAGGAAGGAGGGGATGCCGGCGTCCTTGGCCTTTTGCACGGCGGCGACGGTGGCGTCGGCGCCGGCATTGTCGAGGATGATCGCCTTGGCGCCGCGGCCGATCGCGGTGTCGATCAGTTCGGACTGCTTGTTGGCGTCGTCATCATGCACCAGCACCAGTGCCTCGTAGCCGAGTTCCTTGGCCTTCGCCTCGGCGCCGACGGCTTCCGCCTTGAAGAACGGATTGTCGTGCGAGGGGGTGATGATGGCGATCAGGTCGGCCGCGAAGGCCGGCGCCGCCGTGCCAAGTGCCAGCACGCTGGCGAAAGCCGCAAGCGTCATTCTGCGAGTGAGTTTCATGAAGTCCTCCCGTTGAAAAGACATCGCCCCGACCAACCGAGGCCATTGTCTGCATTTGAATTCATCAGGCAGTGCGGGCAGCGCGCGCTCGGTCAGGGAAAGCCGCTTCCCGACTTTCCAACCGAACCGATTTTCGCTCCCGTTCCCCGCCATCCTCCGCTCGTCCCGGCTTCAATCCGGTGCAGGAGTAGCTTAGCCAACTGGTATAATGAGTCAACCACTAATTAAGATGATCAGTATCTCAGCGTCCGGTGTTTCTTCCTTCTCCCTTGTGGAGAAGGTGTCGCCGAAGGCGACGAATGAGGGGTGCTCAAGGGAAAACCAACGCCTCACTCCGCTGGAACACCCCTCAACCGTCTCGGCGCTGCGCGCCGATCCACCTTCTCCCGCAAGGGGAGAAGGGGAAGACGGAGCCCCTCAGGTAATGCGCTGGATGCTGGCTGCGATTTCTTCCGGCTCGAAGACGCGCTTCCAGTCGTCGCGCATCAGCACCGGCTTGCCGAATTCGATGGCCTTGTTGCAGGCATCGGAGAACACGCCCTTGGTCTCGCCGAAGATGACGGCGCCGAGCACGTTCATGTGGCCGAGCAGGAAATCGAGTGCGGCCTGCCGGTCGACGCCGCGCGCCACGACCTCGTCGAGGGCTTCCTTCATGACGACGAGCAGCGAAGCGCACACCGTCTCCGAAAGGCCGGGCTCGAGCAGAGCCATATGTTCGACCGTGACGCGGTGCGAGCGCATCACCGGCGCCCAGATGATCTGGGCGATCTTCTCGCCCTTGGCGTAGTCCGCCTCCGGCCCTTGCATCAGCGCGCTGACGAAATGCTGCTTGGCCTTGACGCCGCCGAAGAAGTCCTTCTTGGCGGCCATGTCGGTCTCGTCGTTGAAGATCGGCGGATGGCAGGGATGGGTGACGAAATAGGTCAGGTCGGCACGATCAGGCAGGTGCCCGGCGAAAGGGGCCGCGGCATCGAGTACGATCACCATCGTGCCTGCGGCAAGCTTGCTTTCGATGCTGGCGGCGACCTTGCCGATATGCGTGTCCGGCACCGCCAGGATTACCACCTCGGCGCCCTTGAGCGCCTCATCGACGCCGACCGCATCGAAGCCCAGACCGGTCTTCAGCCGCTCCTTGCCCGCTTCGCTGATCTCGACATGGCGGATCGTGTAGTCCGATCCGCGAAAATTGGTCGACAGGCGATAGCCCATTTTGCCGCCCGCACCGAACAGCGCAATCGTTGTCATCTGACCTTGCTCCTTGATCCATAGGCGATCGTCTCGCGATCGTCATCTTATATACTGGTATGATCACTCTACCAGAATTTGGCAAGAGGATTCATTGGTTTTGTGTTCGTCACTTCGGCAGGGGCGCGGCAGCGCCTGGCTCCGTCTTCGCTGTCGCGGCGTCCGTGGGATCGACAGTGGCGCGCCGCGCCAATGCCTGTCTGCCCGCCAGCGCCAGGACGAAGATGACGACGATGCCCTGGACGATGTCCTGGGCGCCGGGAGGCAGTCCGATGATCTGCATGGTGGTGACGATCAGGATGAGCAGGATGCTGGCGAACAGCGTGCCCAGCGCCGTCGCCGAGCCGCCGAAGATCAATGTGCCGCCGAGCACCACCGCGGCGATCGACTGCAGCAGATAGGGCTGACCCATTTCGAGGAAGGCGCCGCCGATGTAAGCGCCGAGCAGCAGGCCGTCGAGCGAGGCCAGCACCGACGAGATGATGAAGGCCGCCGCGATCACCCGGCCGTTGTTGATGGCGGCGAGCCGGGCAGCGGTCCGGTTCTGGCCGACCGCCGACAGCAGCTGGCCGAACACGGTGTAGCGCAGCACGAAGGAGGCGATCGCCACGCCGAGAATGGCGATGATGGCCATGATCGGAACACCCGAGATGCGGCCGGTCGCCAGGCCTTTCAGCGCCGGGCTGACGGCAAAGCCGGAAATTGCCTTGTTCGATAGCAACGTCGCAGTTGCCAGCACATAGCCGGTGGCGAGCGTCGCGATGATCGCCGGAATGCCGAGGCCGACGACGAGCAGCGAATTGAGCAGGCCGACCGCGAGGCCGAGCACAACGGCAGCGGCGACACCAATGGCGAGGTTGGCATCCTGGCCCTTGATGGTGAGCAACGCGACGAAGGCGCTGAGCGTGATCACCGAAGCGACGGAGAGGTCGATATTGCCGCGCCCGGTGGTGACGACGAACATCTGGCCGATGCCGACGACGGTCAGGAACGAGGCCGAGAGGATGATGCCCGACAGGCTGGAGAGGCTGAACCGGTTGGTGACCACGGAGAGTACGAGCCAGAGCAGCAGCACCCCGATCGCCGCCCAGATCCAGCGGTTCCTCTGCGCCCAGAAAGTGAAGGCGGACAGCGCGTTCATTGTTCGCTCCCGCGGTCAGCAGTCAGGCCACGCAGCGTCAGCAGCGCGATCAGGATCAGCCCTTGCGTCGCGGCGTTGTAGTCGCTGCTTACATTGAGCGTGCCGAGCAGCGCGCCGATCAGCGACAGCGTCACCGCGCCGGCGATGGCGCCGACCGGGGAGACGATGCCGCCGAGCAGCGAGCAGCCGCCCATCACCACGGCGGCGACGCTGAGCAGCGTGAACGAATTGCCGGAATTGATGTCGCTCGCCGTGTTGATCGCCGTCAGCGACAGGCCGGCGGCCGCCGCGAACAGCCCGGCGATGAAATAGCGCACCAGCGCGTAGCGGGTCGGCGACCAGCCCGAACGGATCATTGCCGTCGGATTGTTGCCGAAGCCGCGCAGCACCACGCCAAGCGGCAGCCGGTCGATCACCAACACCACCAGGGCGACCGCGGCGATGAGGATGATCGATGTCGGCAGAAAGTCGAGCGACCAGCCGAACAGCGCCGTCAGCCATTCAGGACTGGCGCCGCCCGGCGTCGGCTGCAGCGCATAGCCCAATCCCATCCAGATGAAGGAGGCGCCGAGCGTGACGACGATGGCCGGGATCTTGCGCGCCTGGATCAACCCGCCAAGACCGGCATAGGCAACGACCGCCGCTGCCAGGGCCAGCGCGCCGAGCCATGGCTGATCGTAGAGCAGCGTGGCGCTGAGCACGCTGACCAAGCCGGCGAAAGCGCCGACGCCGAGATCGATTTCGCTGCCGCCGACGATAAACATCTGCGCCGCCGTCACCAGCACCAGCGACAGCGCTGGCATCAAAAGCAGGTCGAGCCCGAAGAACGAGGCGACTGCCGGGTTGGCCGAGATCATCACCGCCAGCACGGCGGCGAGGCCGATGAAGGGAGCCGCGTTCACCAGTCTGCGGGCAAGCCCGGCCGCGCTGGCCTTGCCGTGCGCGGCGTCGGCGTCCTTGTCCGCCTGCTGGACGAAGGATGCCCCGACGATCGCCGCTTCGGTGATCGCCGCGCCGGTCAGCTCCTTGACGATCCGCCCGCCGGCGAAGACCAGCACGCGATCGCAGGCTAGCAGTTCGGCGTCCTCGGTCGTGTGCCAGACAAGGGTCCGTCCGCTGCGCGCGATGTCGTTGCAGAGCCGGTAGAAATCCTGCTTGGTGGCGATGTCGACGCCGCGCGTCGGATCATCGAGCAGGATGATCGGCGTATCGGCAACCAGCGCGCGGGCAACCAGCGCCTTCTGCTGATTGCCGCCGCTCAGCTCGAGAATGTTGGAGCCGAAGCGGTTTTCGTCGAGCCGCAGCCGGCCGGCGGCATCGGCCGCGGTTTCACGGTTGACCCGGTCCGAGACCAGGCCCAGCGCCGGGCGGCGTGCGAGGCTGCCGATGGAGATGTTGCCCAGCACGCTCCACAGCGGGAACACGCCTTCCTTCTGGCGGTCGCCGGCAATGAAGCCGGCTTCGCCGGTCCGGGTGACGGCGGCATCCTTTCCGGGCTTGAAGATGGCATGCAGCAGGTCCTTCTGGCCGCTACCCTCAAGCCCCGCCAGTCCGACGATTTCACCACGCGCGATCTCGATGTCACGGCCGAGTTCGGATGTCAGGGCTCCGGACAGACGCACCAGCGCTGCCCCGGTACCGACGGCGGTAGCGCCATGCTGGTGGACCGGATTGGCGTCGCCGCCCATCAGTTGCACCAGCTTGCCGATCGACGTGTCCGCCACGTCGCCGCGCCAGGCGGTCCGCCCGTTGCGCAGCACGACCACCTGGGCGGCGATGTCGATGATCTCCTGCAGCTTGTGGCTGATGAAGATGAAGGCGAGGCCTGCCTTGGCCCGCTCGCGGATAAAGGCCCGCAACTGCCTGGAACGATCGAGATCGAGCGAGGAGGTCGGCTCGTCGAGAACGATGAGCCTGACGCCGGGTGTCGCGGCGGCGCGCGCAATCTCGACCATCTGCCGTTCGGCGATGGAGAGCTGGCCGACATCGGCATCCACATCGATGCCGTTGCCGGGGAAGACCGCGTCCAGCGCTGAGCGGGCACGGCCCCTGTAAAGTCTCCGCCAGCCCGGCCGGCTGGCCGCGTCTTGCGGCGTCTCCAGAAAGAAGTTCTCGGCCACCGACAGGTTGGCGCACAGCGACAGTTCCTGATGCACCATGCGGATGCCGCGCCGTTGCGCTTCCGCCGTGTTGTAGTCGGTGAAATCAAGTGCCTGGCCGGCGAAGGAGATCGAGCCCAGTGTCGGCCACATCGTGCCGCAGAGAATGCGCATCAGCGTCGACTTGCCGGCGCCGTTGCCGCCGACGAGGCCGATGATCTCGCCGGCCGAAACCGCGAGGTCGATCTCGGCATTCGCCAGCGTCGGCCCGAAACTCTTGGTGATCTGTGAAAGCGAGACAATTTCTTGCCGAGCGACGGGTGCCATGACGGCTGCACCCTTCTGATCGGCAACGGCAAGTTGGGACATTCGTCCTCCGTTTCTTCACGGCCAAGGATCGGGCGCCATCCGGCGTCCGATCCATTGTGCTGGTCGCGTTACTTGCTCAGCAGGTTCTGCTTGACCCAATCGAGCGAATAGCTGGGGCTGATGATCTGGCCGCCCGGCAGCTTGGCGTACTCCTTGAGATTGCTGGCATCGACGGTTGCCACAGGCATGATCATCATCTTCGGCGCCTTGGCGCCCTTGAGCAAGGACAGACCGAGCCAGAAAGCAGCGCCGCCAATGCCAGGCGTCGTGTTCATTGAAACCGTCTGGTAGCCGTTCTTGGCGTTCTCTTCGGCCCACCATTTGACGAAATCGGTACCGCCGCCGCCTTCGATGATCGGCATCTTGCCGGCATAGTCGCCACCATACTGGACAAAGGCCTGGGCGATGCCGACATCATCGCTGCCGCCCTGGCCGAGCACCGCATCGACATGCGGCAGCGAGGGCAGGACGTTGGCGATGGCCGCCTGCGCGACCGAGGCGGTCGCCTGGCCATAGACGGTGGCGACAACCTTGATGTCGGGATATTTCGCCAGCACCGACTGCTGCGCGTTGAACATGTCGTTGTCCGGGGCCGAGCCCTTGACGCCGCGCACCTGGATGACATTGCCCTTGCCGCCGATCATCTTGAACACGGCTTCGGCCTGGGTTGCCTTGTAACCCTTGAAGTCGAAATTGAGCTGGTAGTTGCAAGGCGCCGAAGCGACGGAATCGAAGGAAACGACGATGATACCGGCCTTGCAGGCTTTTTCGATGATGCCGTTGACCGCGGTTTCCGAGGCGGCGTCGACAGCGAGCACGTCGACCTTCTTCAGGATCAGTTCGGCGATCTGGCTGTTCTGCTGCGCCACCGAGCCATCGCCGTTCATGACGATGTAGTCGGAGATCTGCCCAGCCGCCTTTGCTTCCTTGGCCGAGGCTTCGAAAGCCTCCACCATCTGGTGCCGCCAGGTGTTGCCATAATAGGCGTTGGTCAGCGCGATCACCGGTGCATCCGATGACGCCGCTGCCGGCAGCACAAAGACACTCCCCAGCGCGGCGCTGGCAAGCGCCGCCACGATTGCAAACTTCATGATACTTCCTCCCAAAAATACCGACCAGCATGGTCGGTTTGCATGCCATCCCGTTGCGGTGTCCCGCGAAAGACACCATACCATCTACATGTTATACCAGCATACCAAATAGGCAAGCCGGTACCGGAACTCACTTGATGCATTGACGAGAGCGAAACGCGGCCGATCGTTTCGTCTTTCTTGCCTTGGCCAGTCGGGCCGGGTCGCGCCGGCAAACCCGTTTGCCGGTCGCGTCGCCTATCGGCATCGATCGCCAGCAGAAATTATGTCATCATATATGTAATGTCAATCAGCCATGGGGCCTTGCCTGTCGCTGCGACTTGAGGTCGATATGCCCAGGAGCGAATGGCGGAGGGATGGATGGAACCGGTCCAGAAGAAGAAACTGTATGTGGAAGTGCTGGACCGGCTGATGGCCGCGATCTCGACATCCGAATTTCCCCCCGGCTCGCAATTGCCATCGGAAAAGGAACTGATGACGATGATCGGCGTGGGGCGGCCGTCGATCCGTGAAGCCATGCTGACGCTGCAGCAGATGGGACTTATCAAGATTTCCCATGGAGAACGTGCGCGCGTCATCAACCCGACGCCCGAGGTGATCGTCGATCAGGTCTCCGCGGCGATGGTCATGATGCTGGCGACAAACTCCCGTGGCCTCGAAGAACTCAAGGAAGTCAGGCTGTTGCTGGAAACCGGCCTGGTACGAATAGCCACACGGCGCGCTACCGCCAAGAGCCTGGAGCGACTTGCCGAGACCCTACGTCAGCTGCGGGATGCCCGGGGTGACCAGGCGCGATTTGTCGCCGCCGACATGGAATTCCACGCGGTCATCGCGGAAATGAGCGGCAATTCGATGATAGCGGCGGTGGCGAAGGGAATGCTCGAATGGCTGTCCCGCTTCAAGCGCGACCTTGTGGCGGTGAAAGGTGCTGAACGCCTGACAGTCGAGGAGCACGAACGCATCTACAAGGCGATCGCCAGCGGGGATCCGGAAGGCGCGAGCCTTGCTATGGCCGAGCATATTGGCCGCGCCAATGAGCTCTATTCGAAACTGATCGGCGGCGAGGCCGGCTGAGTATCCAGATCAGCCAAAATTTTTTGAGTGCTAAAACTCATGTGATGACATGATATCATTTTGGTGCTAAGGCTCGTCTTCGTGAATGTCCGTCCAGCCTGGACGCTGCATTGATCGGCGGAATCTCGGTGGGCCYGCAGATGGCTTCGACGCTGCGGCGGCCGTCCCTGTGAATGACCGCCAGACATCCGGAGATCGAGGCCGCGCCGCAAGCTTTCGGCCAAAATCGGCGCCACAGGCGCGCAATCAAGGCAATTGGGAGAGAACGAATGACAACATCCGTGGCGTTGCTGGGAGCTGGCGGCAAGATGGGCTTCCGCGTTGCGCGCAAGCTGATCGAAGCGGGTTACGATGTCCGTGCCGTGGAAATCGGCGACGCCGGCCGCAAGCGACTGTCGGAGGCCGGCATCAGCGCCGTTTC
This sequence comes from Mesorhizobium sp. P3_A9, assembly GCF_056402975.1. NCBI lineage: Bacteria > Pseudomonadati > Pseudomonadota > Alphaproteobacteria > Hyphomicrobiales > Phyllobacteriaceae > Mesorhizobium > Mesorhizobium sp. P3_A9. Next base: position 13,946 of record NZ_JBFUGJ010000129.1, read on the forward strand.
CATGGAAGAGGGCGTGCCCGGCGCCAAGGTCGTGGTCATGGCCTTGCCGGACAACATCATCGGCCAGGTCGCACGGCAGATCTCGCCGATGCTCGCCAGCGGCGCGATGCTTCTCATTCTCGATGCCGCCGCGCCTTATGCCGGCGACCTGCCCAGGGATCGCCCGGATCTGACCTATTTTGTCGGCCATCCCTGCCATCCGCCTTTGTTCGGCGACGAGACGGAGTGGGCGGCGCGCCGCGACTATCATGGCGGCATCGCCCGGCAGTCGATCGTCTGCGCCCTGATGCAGGGCCCGGAAGAGCACTACGCGCTTGGCGAAGAGGTGTGCAAGGCGATGTGGTCGCCGATCATCGACAGCCACCGTGTCACGGTCGAACAGCTGGCGATCCTCGAGCCGGGCCTGTCCGAGATGATTGCCATGCCCTTCGTCGACACCATGGTCGAGGCTGTGGAGGAATGCGAACGCAAATACGGCATTCCCAGAAAGGCCGCCCTCGACTTTCTGATTGGCCACCTCAATGTCGAGATCGCCATGTGGTTCGGCTTCTCCCCGAAAGTGCCATCCGATGCGGCGTTGCGTCTCATGCGGTTCGCCAAGGGTGTCGTCGTCCGCGACGATTGGCGCGAGGCGCTGTCGCCGGCCAAGGTGAAGGAAGCCTCCGAACTGATCGTCTACGGCAAGGGAGCCTGAGCGCCATTGTCGTCGCCACGGATCATCTCGGTATCGACCGCGCTCTTCGACGGCTATTCCATGGAACTGGCCATCGAGGAGATCGCGGCGGCTGGCGGCGGCCATGTCGAGCCGGCCTTCATTCGCGGCTATGTCGATTTCGATGAAAGCATGTTTGCCGACGGTAAGGCTTCGAAGCTGCGTCAGACAGCGGACAATGCCGGGCTTGGGATCAATGCCGTATCGGGTCATCTCGACCTGTCAGGCCCGGATGCGCTGGATGCATTGTCTCGACGAGTGACCTTTGCAGCCGGGCTTGGCGCAAAGTTCCTGATGACCAATGCCGGCCCGATGACAAATCGGGCTGACATCCGCAGAACGATCGATGCCGTCCTGCCGAGGCTGGAACAGGCCGGCATCGTGCTCGCGCTCGAGAACCCTGGGCAGGGCAAAGGCGATTTGCTTGGCAACGCTCGATTGGGGGCAAGCCTCATCCGTGAAATCGGATCGCGGCATGTCTGCCTGAACCACGACGCCGGAAACGTCTTCACCTATAGCGATGAGACGACGCAGCCGGCGCAGGATATCGCGGCGGCCCTCGATGCGGTTGGTCATGCTCATCTGAAAGACGTCATCAGCACCGATGCAGGGTGGGCATTCTGTGCCGTTGGCGACGGCTCGGTCGATTACGGAGCGTATTGGGCAGTCCTTCCGCCGACGCTGCCGGTTAGCATTGAACTGCCCTTGCG
>NZ_JBFUGJ010000130.1:0-15350 GCF_056402975.1 Mesorhizobium sp. P3_A9
CTTCAACTCTGCGAAGCATCATTGTCGCGTTCGACCGCTAGGCGAAATGCCAATTTGCGGAGGAAGATCGTTGGCGTTGTGGGCGCGCCCTGCCTGTTCGCGCTCGGCATTTCAGACTGCTAACCAACAACGGCCAAAAAGGGTGAGTCCTCGTCAACGGTAGTGACTTCGGCGTAGTCGATGGGCGCGGCAAATGCTTTCTGCGCTTTGACCCCTGCTAGTCGCAAGTGCGCCAGGGAACCCGCGCCACCGTTGCAAGTTCATGAGAGATGGCAAGTTGGCCTGCCGCGATCATGCTCACCTCGATAGGAGCAGGGGCCTCCTGTTGCGCACATGTCTGATGCGGGTGGCATGTGGTAGCTATACCGGCAAGGGAAAGTGCGAATGAGTTGCGAGGTCCCCGTCGCTTCGACGTTAGACGCGAAAGCGAGCGGGTTCAGACGTTTGCGCGGGGGGCTCGTTTATGTGGCCGTCGCCGTGATCGCCAGCTTACTGACTCTGCTCGCCATAAATCTGAAGCCAGAACCCCGCGCTTTGCGAGCGCTCGTTCCCCATCGTTTCGACGCCTCGGATCCGCAATTCGCCAGAACGATGAGCAGTTTCTCGCAAGGGCACATGTTCAATTCGAATGCCGTCCAAACCCTGGTCAACGGAGACCAGATTTTCCCATCGATGCTGCAATCGATCCGAGCGGCCCATTCAACGATCGATATKGAAACCTACATCTACTGGTCGGGTGCTGTCGGTCATGAGTTCGCGACATCGCTTGCCGCAAAAGCGCAACAGGGCGTTGAGGTCCGCGTCCTAGTCGACTGGGTCGGCAGTCTTCCTTTCGATGACGACCTGATCCACATCATGACAAGTGCCGGCGTGAAGTTCGAGCGCTATCGACCCCTCCACTGGTATACGCTTGACCGCGTAAACAATCGTACTCACCGTAAGCTGCTGATCGTGGATGGACGGGTCGCTTTTACCGGGGGCGTCGGCATCGCCGACAACTGGAGAGGAAAGGCGCGCGGCCCGGATGAGTGGCGTGACACGCACTACCGAATCGAAGGACCGGCGACATCCAGTTTCCAGGCGGCATTCGCGGAAAATTGGTTGGAGACAACCGGGGAGACGTTGCTGGGTGGGAAGTTCTATCCTCCACCCGAACCAGCGGGAGCGCTTGACGCCCAGTTGATACTTTCTTCGCAGCCGAATGGATCGGAGGCCATGGAACTGATGATGTTGGCAGCGATGGCTGCTGCCAAGGATCACCTGCGTATTGGGATGGCATATTTCGTGCCGGACGACATCGCCCTCCAGCAAATCCTGGATGCCAGGAAACGCGGCGTGTCGGTTGATGTCATCGTCCCCAATTCGCTGACCGACGTGCCGCTAACGCGAAAGGCGTCGCGCTACTTCTGGGGCACATTGCTCAAAGCCGGTGTTCGGATCTTCGAGTTTCAGCCGACAATGTACCATCCCAAACTCTTGATCGTTGACGATGTCTGGGCGAGCTTCGGTTCAGCAAATTTGGATCAGCGCTCCTTACGTCTCAACGACGAAGCCACGCTTAACGTTTACGGCAAGGATTTTGCAAAGACGCAAATCGATTTGTTCAATCAAGATCTTCAGCGGTCCAGGCAGATTAGCCTGGAAGAATGGCAAGCGCGTCCCCTGAATGAGAAGCTCACAGACTGGTTTGCCAGCCGGTTGGGGTCACAACTTTAACTGGCGTCTGCTCGCGCCCAAACCGGAGAAGCCGCAACTGTCATGAATTCGCCCATTCATGACGAGTCCCACCGTCGCTCGCAGGGCCTGATTGACAGAGCCACCTGCGGCCAACCCCGGCGTGCCACCGCCTTCAAGGCCTCGCCTTAGCTGGCCGCCCGCCCCCCACTGGTTGCGCAACCGATACGAGCCGACGCCATCAATTTCGACTTCCGTTAGTGAACGGAAAACGAACACACATTCCGGCCGCCTGTCGCCTCGCTGCTTGGCGTCGATGGCAGACCCGCTTGAATGATTATGCGAACGGCCGATTGTCCAAGAGGTGGTCGCCGGCCACCGGAAACCCGATCTAACGCTCTTCCTTCTTTGCCTTGGCAAAGCCCCGATCCGTCGCGATAAACCTTTCCAGCATCGGCGCGATGAGGCGCGACGGATTGGCAGCGAGTTGCCCGGTCTCGCGCGCAAGGATTTCTGCGTACTTCGCCAGGTCACGATGCAGGGGCGCCGGCAGTTCCACCGTAACCTTTACCGGCTTATCGTCGGCGATCATTGCAAGCTTCAATTTGGCCATGTCAACCTCCGTATGGCACCAGGGCGAGGTCACGGGTAACGAGGACACGAACGGGAAACCCAGGTCGGATCGTAAGGGTTGGGGCGATAGCGAGTTGCCGTTGAACCACCTGTTGGCCTACCTGGCTGACGCTATCGGAAGCGCCGCTGCGCAGGGCACGCACGATGTCGCTGTCTTGATCCGAGGAACCGGCCTGCGCGCCGATGCTCAGAACCGTCGACAACGCCGCAGCCTTGAACAAGTCGCCCCAGTGGTAGTCGACTTCGTCCTTCAGGCCGGCATAGCCCTGAGCATCGGCGCCAGGCTGACGCTCCAGAACGATGGAACGTCCGTCGGGAAAGATCAGCCTGTTCCAGACAAGCAGGACGCGACTCTGGCCCGAACCAATTCCGTTGTCGTACTGCCCGACAATACGAGTGCCTTGGGGAATAAGCAGCGAGCGGCCGGTGGGACTGTCATAGACGTTTTCGGTTACCTGAGCGCTGATCTGGCCGGGCAGGTCCGACCGGATGCCCGTAATGAGCGCGGCTGGAATCACGGCACCGGCCTGAAGCACATAAGGCGACGCCGGAGCCGTGACGTGATCTGGCGCGACTGTACGCCGGTCAGCGGCGGCGGACAGGAAGGAAAGCTGGCGATCCCCGGCATTTGGCTGACCGACCTGACTGGCGAGGTCATTCATGGCGGGCGCGGACGCTTCGGCGGTCCTGGCGTCTCCTTGCCCTGTCTGGAAAAGGACCTGCGAGGTTCTTGCCGCTTCCTCCTCAGCCCGCCGGCGTTGCTCGGCTTCGTCAATCGCGGGGCTTGCGATCGAGGGAGGCACGACGGCCTGTCCCTTGTTTTGGGCATCGAGGATCGGCCTGCCGAGATCACCAGGTAGCGGGGGTCCAAGGACCGGGCCGGCATAGTCGCGCGGCAGGCGTGCCAGTCCGTCAGCGGGCGGCCGATTGGAGGTAGGGTAGAGCTCTTCGCCCTGCTTGATCGTATTCGCGTCCCGCAAAGCGTAAATCAGCGCGCCCCCGATACCGAGCGAGGCTACGAAACCGATGCCTGCGAGCATCTTGCGCGACAGACGCGTCACGCGCGGCGGGTCGGCGCGAAGGCGCATGGGTTCGGCGGCCATATCCTTCTCGTTCATGGCTGCATCGCTCCCCTTTGCGTTGCGTTCGGCGCATTCGACGCTGCGCCGTCGCTCAGCCTCCGCCAAAACCCATCGGCTCTTCGTCCGTCGGTGCGGACGATCCTTACCGTCTGCTGCCGCTTGGCGGCGCCAAGACGCAGTTCGGCCGCACCAAAAAGGCGGTCGACGATCAGGACGTTTTGATAGACGCGGCTATTGGTGATTTCAGCCTGGCCGTCCGGACCGATGACAAAAATCGGCGGCATCTCGCCCTGCACGATGCCGCGCGGAAACTCGACATAGACCCTGCGGCCGTCGTCATAGGCGCTCACCGGCTTCCAGGGCGGGCTGTCGCCGGTAAGGCCATAGCGATAGTTGCGCACAGTAACGTCCGGTATCACCGGCGTTGTGGCAACGGTCTTCAGGGACCCCGCTTTCAGAGCCGGATAGGACCACGCAACGGCAGGCATGTATGGCTTCGTGCCTGCCCGGAGCTCAAGCATATAGCTGCGCCGGTCGGTGGCGATGATGAGGTTCGTTGTGATGTCCGCCCGCGAGGGTTTCACCAGSACGTGGACGCGCCGGGCAATGCCGGAGCCGCTTTCGGTGTCGCCGATGATCCAGCGCGCGGTATCCCCGGCGGCGATCGGACCGTCTCCGGTCAGGCTCTCGCCCGGCTCAAGCGCGATGTCCGTTATCTGGCCAGGCGCGGCATAGACCTGATAGAGCGCTCCTTCGCTCCATGGATAGATCTGAATGGCATTGTAGTAGCCCTCCCGGCGGGGCTCCACGCGCGCCGCAACGTTTGCGTTCTCGACACGCGCGGCCGGCGTTTCGCCGATGGCGCCTCCTTGCGCGGGAGCCCAGCCTGGCGGCACACGAAGGGGCTTGGGCCTTTGGTCCGTCGCGGCGACTGGTGCCGACGGCAAAGGCGGAACATAGGCATCGTAGCTGATCGTCGGCGGCTTCTTCAAAGGCGTGGCGCAGCTCGCCAGCAGCGTCGTCCCCGAGACCAGCATGGCCGATAGCAGGTAGCTTGAGAAAATCGTGCCGGCAGCAAGCCGCGATGTCGGGCTCATTGGCTCATCTCCCGCGACCAGTTGATGGCGTTGACGTAGATGCCGAGTGGATTGGCGCGAAGACGTTCGGCGTCGTCCGGCATCTGCGTCACGATTGTCAGGATCGCGGTCCAGCGCTCGGTGCCGGAAAGCTGGCCGTTTTCATAGTGACGCTCGATCCAGGCGACACGAAAGGAGCCCGGCGAGGCCCGGATGACCGAAGAAATCTCGACCGCGACCTGCTGCTTGCCGACCCTGGAGAAAGGGTCGTTGGCGCGAGCATAGTCGTTGAGCGCCGCAGCGCCCTGATCGGTGGTCCAATCGTAGGCGCGCAGCCAGTCCTGGCGCAGGATGATCGGGTCGGCGGGGATAGAGCGCACCTGTTCGACAAAGCGGGCGAGATGCCACGCTATCTGAGGATCGGTCGGCTTGTAGTCGGCGATCGCGGGCGCGGTCGCTTGAGCCTGGCCCAGCGCATCGACCTGCACGACCCAGGGCACGACAGTACCGCGGCCCAATTGCCAGACCAGTGAAGTGGCGAGGCCTGCCGACAAGATGAGCGACCCGAACGCCATGGCGCGCCAGTTGCGTGCCTGCACGCGAGCAGAGCCGATGCGTTCATCCCAGATCTGCTCCGCCTTTTGATAGGGGGTTTCCGGTCGAGGGGTCTTGCCGTAGTGGACGGCAGGGCGCCTAAAGATATTCATCTTGTCATTTGCCTTCAGAAAGAGAAATCGAAGCTCCGCCGCCATGGCTGTCGCCGGCGCGCACTGCGTGGGCGGCGGTCTGGGCGCCGTGAGCGAGGCGCTGAGAGCGCTGCAAGCGTCTGGCCCATTCCGGCTGTCCGTGAGTGCCGGATGGCTTGCCCGCGCCGGACGCAGGAGCCGCGGCTGCCGACGCGGCATCGCCGATCGTTCCCGAACTGGCGCCGGATGCGAAGCTGGACTTAAGCGATTGACCGGTGTTTGCGGCTGCGCGCTTGAGGGGGGAGGCTGCCGCCGAAGCGCCAGCGCGCGCAATGCCGCCCAAACCGGAGGCGATGCCTGCCACGCCAGCTTGGCCGGCGGCGCCACGCGTATAAGCGGCCGAGACGCCGCCAGCCAGTGATGTCCCGCCACGCGCGGCTGACATCGCGCTCGATAATGCGGCTGTCTCACCTCGCGCCGCCAGGCCGGCTGCGCCATGGCCCGCAACCGCCATGCCGCCCGCAGCAAGGCCAGTGCCGACGGCCGCACCGGCGCCAAGCTGAGGTCCACCCGCGACGAGGCCGTTGGCGATGCCGGGACCGAAGATGCCGAGGCCAAGCAGCGACAGCGCCGCCAGCACGATCGCCATGGCCTGGTCGATGGTGGGGCTCTCACCGCCGAAGCCTTGGGTGAATTCGCCGAAGAGCGTCGATCCGATGCCGATGACGACGGCAAGCACCAGAACCTTGATGCCGGACGAGATTACATTGCCGAGCACGCGCTCGGCCATGAAGGCAGTCTTGCCGAAAAGGCCGAAAGGGATCAGCACGAAGCCGGCCAGCGTCGCCAGCTTGAACTCGATCAGCGTCACAAAGAGCTGCACCGCCAAGATGAAGAAGGCGAGCAGGACAAGCGCCCATGCAAAGAGCAGGCAAGCGATCTGGATGAAGTTCTCAAAGAAGGAGACATAGCCCATCAAACCGGAGATCGCCTCAAGCAATGGTCGTCCGGCGTCGAGGCCGGTTTGCGCCACCTTGCCGGGGTGCAGCAGGTCCTGTGCCGAGAAGCCGGTTCCACTCGCCTTGAGACCAAGACCGGAGAAACTCTCGAACACGATTTGGGCGAGACCGTTCCAGTTGGAGATCAGGTAGGCGAAGACACCGACGAACAGCGTCTTCTTGACAAGCCGAGCAAGGATGTCGTCATCAACGCCCCAGCTCCAGAAGAGCGCGGCCAGCGTCACGTCGATGACGATCAGCGTGGTGGCGACGAAGGCGACCTCGCCACCAAGGAGGCCGAAACCGCTGTCGATGTAGCGGGTGAAAGTGGCCAGGAATTGGTCGATGACACCTGTATTGCCCATACCTATTTGCCCCAGCGCATGGCAGCATCTGGAGACTGCAAAGCGGCCGGATCGCCTATCGAACGGCCCGATGGCTCTTTGAAACCGAGGAAGCGATCGCGCTGTTCGGCCCACAGCCGCGCACATCCATCGTCACCCAGGGCCGCCTCGCCGAGGGCCTGGCAGCGGCGCAGACCTTCGCGAAGCGGATTCGGCATCAAGCCCGCGGTTGCGTGCGCGCCCTCGCCCGCCGGCTTGTTCTCCTTCCGGCTCATACCGACCGCGGCCGCCGAGAGGGCGSCCGCGACAAGGATGACCGCCACCGTGCGAGCTAGGGTTTTGCCGTCCATGGCCATCGACCTCAGCGGTTGAACATTTGGGCCGAGCCGGCCTCGTAGCCCGAGCCGGGCGTGAGGAAGCGGCGGCGCTGCTCGCGGCCCTGATCGACCGCGGCTGCACGTTCGGCCTCAGTCAGCGCCTGGGCACGGCCGTTGGCGGCGACAACAGCGGTCAAGTCCGCGAGCTGCTGGCCCTGAAGCGCAAGAAGCTGATTGCCAGCTTGTGTCGCCTGCAGCGCTCCGGTCGCYGATTGGCTGGCGCCGACCAACGCCGACATCTGCGCGCGGCCGGTCTCGATGTTTCCAACGACGCCCGCCTGGACGCGCATGGCGTCCTGAAGGCCGCCCACCGTGTTTTGCCAGCGCGAGCGCGCATCCGTGACGAGCTGGTGGTCCGATGCAGAGAGCGAGACGCTGCCGTATTGCTGCTGAAAGGCCTTGTCGACCTGCTGGACGTCGAAGGCGATGTTCTGTGCTTGCCCGAGAAGCTGTTGCGTGCGTTGCACCGACTGTTGCAGTTGCTGCAGCGAGGACAAAGGCAGGCTCGCCAGGTTGCGCGCCTGGTTGATCAGCATCTGGGCCTGGTTCTGAAGCGAGGTGATCTGGTTTGTGATCTGCTGCAGCGAACGCGCGGCCGTCAGAACATTCTGGGAATAGTTCGATGGATCAAACACGATGAAGGCATACGCTGGGGCAGTCATCATCGGCGTGATGGTGACCGGAGCGGCGAGCATCGCCGCGACGAGAAGCAGGGCGCGCGGGCGGCTTTGACGAACAGTCATGGTTGGGGATCCTTTTCAGACTCAGGGACGGTGAGGTTGGGAATGAGGTCGGCGGCCCAGCCGACGTGGCGGGCGCGCAGCCAGGCCGCCAGGAAGCCGTGGCGGCCATGCTCGGCGATGATGCTGCCGATCAGGGCTTGATCGCTCTTCGAGGACGCGGCGCAAAGTGCCAGCCCGACCTCGGACAGGCCGAGCTCGAAGAGACGGTCGCCGCGACGGGACTGGCAGTAGTAATCGCGCTTGGGTGTCGCTCGTGCCAGGATTTCGATCTGGCGGTCGTTCAGGCCGAAGCGCCGATAGATGGCGGTAATCTGCGGCTCAACCGCGCGCTCATTGGGCAACAGCAGCCGGGTTGGACAGCTTTCGATGATCGCCGGCGCGATGGTCGAATTGTCGATATMGGCAAGCGACTGGGTGGCGAAGACGACGCTGGCGTTCTTCTTGCGCAGCGTTTTCAGCCACTCGCGCAACTGCCCGGCAAACCCCTCGTCATCGAGGGCAAGCCAGCCTTCGTCGATGATGAGCAACGTTGGACGCCCGTCGAGCCGGTCGCCGATGCGATGGAACAGATAGGACAGGACAGCCGGCGCGGCTTGCGTGCCCACCAATCCTTCGATCTCGAAGGCCTGCACGGATGCCTGTCCGAGGTGTTCGGCCTCGGCGTCGAGCAATCGGCCGTGAGCGCCTCCGACACAGTACGGGCGCAATGCCTGTTTCAGGTCATTGGCTTGCAAGAGCACACTGAGCCCGGTGATGGTGCGCTCCTCGACGGGAGCCGAGGCAAGCGACGTCAGCGCCGCCCAGATCTGCTCCTTTGCGTCCGGTGTGATCTGGATGCCCTCGCGCATCAGGATCGCGACGATCCAGTCCGCCGCCCAGGCACGCTCGTATGTGTCATGAACCCGGGCGAGCGGCTGCAGCGAAACGGAGGCGTCCATGCCTTCGGTGAGGTGCCCCCCGAGATCGTGCCAGTCGCCACCCATGGCGAGCGCCGCGGCGCGGATGGAGCCGCCGAAGTCGAATGCGAAGATCTGAGCCTTGCGGTAGCGGCAGAACTGCAGCGCCATCAGCGCGAGCAGCACCGACTTGCCGGCGCCGGTGGGGCCGACGACCAGCGTATGGCCGACATCGCCGACATGAAGGACCAACCGGAACGGGGTCGAGCCTTCGGTCTTGCCGTAAAGCAAGGGAGGACTGACAAGATGCTCGTCCCGTTCCGGCCCCGCCCACACGGCAGAAAGAGGCATCATGTGGGCGAGATTGAGCGTTGAGATGGGCGGCTGGCGGACATTGGCGTAGGCGTGCCCGGGCAAGGAGCCGAGCCAGGCGTCGACGGCGTTGACGGTCTCGGCAATCGCCGTGAAGTCGCGGCCCTGGATGACCTTTTCGACAAGCCGCAATTTCTCGTCGGCGACGCGCGGGTCGCAATCCCAGATGGCGACGGTCGCGGTGACATAGGCCATGCCCGCCATGTCGGCGCCGAGCTCCTGCAGCGCCGTATCGGCGTCGGCCGCCTTGTTGGCGGCGTCGGTGTCGAGGAGGGCCGAGGCTTCATTGGTCATCACCTCCTTGAGGATCGAGGCGATGCTCTTGCGCTTGGCAAACCATTGCCGCCGTATCCTGGTCAACAGGCGGACAGCGTCGACCTTGTCGAGCAGGATCGCGCGGGTCGACCAGCGGTAGGGGAAGGCCAGCCGATTGAGGTCATCAAGCAGGCCGGGTGTCGTGGCGGTCGGAAAGCCGACAATCGAGAGCACGCGAAGGTGCTTGTCGCCAAGACGCGGTTCGAGCCCGCCGGCCAGCGGTTCGTCGGCCAGCAGCGCATCGAGATAGATCGGCGTCTCGGGGACGCGTACCTTATGGCGTTTGGTGGAGATCGTCGAATGCAGGTAGGTGAGCGTTTCGCCGTCATCGAGCCAGTGGCATTCCGGCATGAAACCGTCGAGCAGGGACAGCACGCGCTCTGTCCTGTCGACAAAGGCGCGCACGATCTCGCCCGGGTCCGCGTCCGACTGGCCGCGACCCTCATAAAGCCACCCCTCGGCGCGCGTGGCGTCTTCGGGCGGTGGCAAAAACAGGAATGTGAGAAAGTAGCTCGATACGAAATGAACCCCCTCTTCGTCGAAATCGGCTTTGCGCTCGGCATCGAGCAGGCTGGAGGCCGCATTGGAAAACTGGCTCTCGGGATAGGAGGCGGCTTCGTGCCGCTGCGCTTCGACAAAGACGCTCCAACCCGAGCCGAGGCGACGAAAGGCATTGTTTATGCGCGACGCCACTGCAACCAGCTCTGCCGCGACGGCGGAGTCGAGATCGGGGCCGCGAAACCTCGCGGTGCGCTGAAAACTGCCATCCTTGTTGAGCACGACGCCCGGCGCGACCAGTGCTGCCCAAGGCAGGTAGTCGGCAAGGCGAGCAGCGGTGCGGCGGTATTCGGCAAGGCTCATCATGGCGGCGCCCTCAAACCGACAGATGCCCGGGAAGCCGCAGGTGTCGGCGTCCAACCTCAAAAAACAGCGGATCGCGCCTGGCGGCCCATACCGCCGTGAGATGTCCGATTGCCCAGATGAGGAGACCGACCAGCCACAGCCGCAGCCCAAGACCGACAGCGCCCGCCAGCGTGCCGTTCAGGATCGCCAGTCCGCGCGGCGCGCCGCCAAGCAGGATCTGCTCGGTCAGCGCCCGGTGGACGGGCACCATCCACCCCGGCACTGCATCAAGCTGTTCGAAAGCGGTTTTCATCAGATCAACGCTCCGCCACCGAACGAGAAGAACGACAGGAAGAAACTCGACGCCGCAAACGCGATCGAGAGACCAAAAACGATCTGGATGAGCCGCCTGAAGCCGCCCGAACTGTCGCCGAAGGCSAGYGWCAGGCCGGTGACGATGATGATGATSACSGCCAYGATCTTGGMGACCGGTCCYTCGACCGACTGCAGGATCTTTTCGAGCGGCTGTTCCCACGGCATCGAGGAGCCCGACGCATGGGCGGCCGGAGCGGCCACGAGATTGAAGGCAATTGCGACGCTGGCCGCAGCCAGGACGGCGCGGCAGCGTGAAAGCAGGCAGATCATGAAGTTTCTCCTGTGGTGATCGGGGTGGCGTCAGCAATGCGGTAGTCGCCGTCGGGGCCGAGACCCTCGACCCTGACCAGTTCGACAAGCCGCCGCGCGTCGCCGCGTCCGGCGAGCACAGCGACAAGGCCGATCGTGTCTGCGATCAGCGCACGCGGGACGGCGGCGACGGCTTCCTGGATAAGCTGCTCAAGACGGCGCAGCGCCCCCATGCCGGAGCCCGCATGAAGGGTTCCGATGCCGCCCGGGTGCCCGGTGCCCCATGCCTTCAACAGATCCAGGGCTTCAGCGCCGCGCACCTCGCCGATGGGGATGCGGTCGGGCCGCAGGCGCAAAGACGAGCGAACCAGGTCGGCGAGCGTGGCGACGCCATCCTTGGTGCGCATTGCGACTAGGTTAGGCGCGGCGCACTGCAGTTCGCGGGTGTCCTCGATGATGACGACCCGATCCATCCCTTTCGCCACTTCGGCGAGCAGGGCGTTGGTGAGGGTGGTCTTGCCAGTCGATGTGCCGCCAGCGACAAGGATGTTCGCGCGACCGGCAACGGCGGCGCGCAATATCGCGGCCTGACCGGCGGACATTACGCCTGCCGCGACGTAGTCATCGAGGGTGAACACGGCGACGGCGGGCTTGCGGATCGCGAAGGCGGGTGCTGCGACGACAGGCGGCAGCAAGCCCTCGAAACGCTCGCCGGTCTGCGGCAACTCGGCCGAGACGCACGGGGAACGGGAATGGACCTCGGCGCCGACATGATGGGCGACCAGGCGCACAATGCGCTCGCCAGCGGCCGGTGCCAGCATTTCCCCCGTATCGGCCAAACCCACCGAAAGCCGATCCACCCAGATACGGCCATCCGGGTTCAGCATGATTTCAACGATCGCGGGATCGTCGAGAAACCGGGCGATGGCGGGTCCGAGCGCGGTGCGCAGCATGCGCGAACTGCGCGCGCGTCCCTCGGTATCGTTGTGCGATATAGCCATCTTGTCCCCGTTTGAGCCGGGAACGCGTCAAACAAATCGCCCGGTCGGGGACGATCAAAAGAGCCCTGAAGCGGTCCGATTCAACGGGTTTCAGCCGTCATCGTAGCGTAGCGTGCAATTACCGGCCAACGACGGTGCCGACGACAGCGGCACTATAATATGTACTTTCGCAATAATATATCTATGTTTATTGACACGCGACTCCCGCCGGGTTTATGAGAGAACCACCGATGGCCTGCTCCAACAGGTATCGTTCTTTCCACCGCGCGGAGGGTTTCATGAGGTCCGGTCCGGAGGGCGCGATTTCCCGGCGCGAAACCGCCCTCATCAGGCACGCCGAAACGATACTGACATCGTCGCCGCCCGTCTCGACAAAGAGTGGTGGCACCCAGTGAGCATGCTCAAGATCTGGCTGGGCATTCTGCAAGGGCTGGGTATCACCGCAGAGGTCACGGCCTATGGCCTGGTCTTTGCGGTCCCCTTCGCGCTCGTCTTCGGCGTCGCGCAGTTTCAGACCACCGGCATTACGCGCTTTCTGGTTACCGCCGTGATCGAATTCTGGCGCAGCTCAGCGGTCGTCGTCCTGCTCTTCTTCTTTTATTACGTGCTGCCGGTGATGGGGGTCACTCTGTCGGCGCTGACCGTCAGTGCATTGGTGCTCGGTCTCAACACCGGCGGCTATGCCAGCCAGGCGGTTCGCGCCGGGCTGCAGTCGCTGCCCGCCGGCCAGCGCGAGGCGGGCATGGCGCTCGGCCTCTCGCGCCCGGCGATCCTGCTCCTGATCGAGCTGCCGCAGGCGCTGGTCGCGATGAGTCCGACCTTCGTCAACAACCTTATCCAGCTCGTCAAGGCAACTTCCCTCGTCTCGCTGGTCACGCTGACGGACATGACCTTCCGCGCCAAGGAAATCGCGCAGACCGACTACGACCCCGTCGCGATCTATTCGGCGCTGCTGCTGGCCTTCTTCGTCGTGTGTTATCCGATCGCACTTGCCGGCCGCTGGCTCGAGGCGCGGGTCAGTCCTGAAAGAGGAACACCGCGTGGGATTTAACTTCGATTTCGCACTAACGACGGTCCCGACGATCATAAGGGGGATTGGCGCAACTCTGCTCGCAACGGTCTTGAGTTGCGTCGGCGCTTCGGCGCTTGGCTTCACTTTCGAAATGATCCGCCGCGGCGGCGGTGCGACTGGCCTCGCCGTCCGCTTCCTGATCGACTTCATCCGCTCGACGCCGGTTCTGGCCTGGCTCTATTTCCTGTATTTCGTCCTGCCCTTCTACGGCATCCGGCTTGGCGCCATGACGGTCGGCATACTGGGGCTGAGCCTGTATTACAGCGGTTATTTGGCGGAGGTGTTCAAAGCGGGCATCGACTCGATCCCGAAAGGCCAGCAGGAAGCGGCCAGAGCATTGTCGCTCACCCGCCGCGACACGGTCGTTTTCGTCATCGCGCCGCAGATGTTGCGCAACGTGGCTGCACCGTTGGGCAACTATCTTGTGTCGATCCTGAAGGCGACGCCCTATCTCGCAATTCTGGCCGTGCCCGAAATGCTCGGCCGCGCCTTCGATATCGCCTCCGAAACCTACCGCTATGCAGAGCCGCTGACCGTCGCCGGTATTCTGTTTCTCGCACTGGCCCTGCTCATCTCTTACGGCGTGAAGCGCATCGAGCAGCGCCTGCTTGCATCTGGACGTCGCTGATGCTCGCTCAAGCCCCGCTTCCAGTCTTCACCGTTCAAGCCACGCCGCATGTCCGGGTCGATGGCCTCAATAAATGGTTCGGTGCGCTGCACGTCTTGAAAGACATTGATCTGGCGATCCGTGCGGGCACACGCATCGTCGTTTGCGGACCATCCGGCTCGGGCAAATCGACCTTGATCCGCTGCTGCAACGGTCTCGAACCTTTTCAAAAGGGAACGATCCAGCTCGACGGGATAGCACTGGGAAGAAGTGTCCGGGACACGACGGCGGCGCGCCAGTTGACAGGCATGGTGTTCCAGAGTTTCAATCTCTTTCCGCATCTCACCGTGCTCGGCAACTGCACGCTCGCGCTGCGCCGGGTTCTCCGGAAATCCAGGCGGGAGGCCGAAGAGATCGCCATGCAGCATCTGACGGCGGTGCGTATCCCCGAAAAGGCGCAGGCCTACCCGGCCCAGCTCTCGGGCGGCCAACAACAAAGGGTGGCGATCGCGCGCGCGCTTTGCCTCAATCCCCGCATCATGCTGTTCGACGAACCCACCTCCGCGCTGGACCCGGAAATGATCAAGGAAGTCCTCGACGTCATGATCGCGCTCGCGGAAACGGGCATGACCATGGTCTGCGTGACGCATGAAATGGGTTTTGCACGCGAAGTCGCCGATGAGATCGTTTTCATGGACGACGGCCGCATCATCGAGCGTGCCTCTTCGCAAGAGTTTTTCTCTGCGACCGCTCACCCACGCGCGCGGCTGTTCCTGGACACCATCGTGAGCCATTGAGATGAGACGCGTGTCGACCAGCATGCCGGCAACACCGCGCCGGACGGGTGCACGGTCGGCAGATCACCAGTCCGGCGCGAACGCGTAGCCAGCCGAGCGGACGGTCCGGATCACATCGCTTCCCACGGATGCACGAAGCCTCTTGCGCAGTCTGGCTATATGGACGTCGACGCCCCGCACGTCGGTTGCGGCGGCATGTTCAGGCCATGCGGCCGTGACCAGCTCTTCACGGCTGAAGACTTTGCCAGGCTGCGCCAAAAGGCTGCGCAAAAGCTTGAACTCGATCGGTGGCATTACGATTTCTTTTTGCTTGAAGAATGTCCTGTGGGTTTGTCGCTCCAGCCGGAAATTGCCGTGCACCAGCTCACCCGAATGCGTTTCGCGCGATAGCTTCACAAGGCCCGCTTTGCCATGAAGCCAAGCCAGAAGCTGTTCGGGGGCGAACGGCCGGGAAAATATCTCGTCTACTCCAGCCTTGATCAAATCGAGATGCAGCTTGCCGGAACGCGGGGCAACCAGGCTCGCGACCGGCGTCGCTTTGGTTGCGGCGGTGGACTTCAACCAGCTGGACTGCTTGACGATCGCGCGGTCCCCTGGATGACAATCCATGATTATGGCAAGCGGGGCTGCCGCCGCGATAGCACGTGCTATTTCCCGGTCTCCCGTGATCAGCTGCGTTTCGAAACCAGCTACAGAAAGTATGTGCCCGAAGACCAGGAAAAAATCCGGATCCTTCGAGGCGATCAGGACCAGTGGCTTCATGAGTCCATCAATCGATTTCGAAACATTATCGGTGCGAGGGCCAGTCCGTGGCCTAGGTTCTTCGCCATTTGCTCATTCACTTCAAATCGGCAGAACCTGCCGGGTGGACACGAGTGTACGCCAGAATACGAGTCTTTACGCCACGTTTCGATCTCCAGCGCAAACGGAGCGCACAGCATGCGACACGCCCTGGCATTGCAAGCGATCCCTTTCCTGTAGTCGCCTCCGCAAAGCGTACGCGCGATCGGCTTAGAGCACCAGTCGCACCCCCATCGAAGCCCCGTTCCTGTACACCGCTTCTGTGCCTGAACACCTCGAAGCCCCCTAGCGAAACGTGTAAAAACTTAGCCGGGGCTATCGTTGGAGAGGTGGAGGCGCGCGACGTCGCGGCTATAACCGGGCATGCAAACCACTGCGACTTACGATTCGGGGACTGGCACTTTCACAA
>NZ_JBFUGJ010000131.1:0-15347 GCF_056402975.1 Mesorhizobium sp. P3_A9
CCCAAACACAGGCTGTGTTGAGGGTCTGTTCAGGCTGAACGGGAGTGGAAGACGGGCGCGAAACGGCCGGACTGGGCGGATTTCGAAAGTCCGAATGCCCCTGTCAGGCCAGCATCTCGATACCGAGATGCCTAGAGCATTCGGATGAGCGCGCCACCGATCGAATACCCCGCGCCAAAGGCGCAGATCAATCCGAAATCGCCGGGCTTCATGTCGGCATGGTTCTCCGACAGCGCGACGATAGCGCCGGCGCCCGCCGTGTTGCCGAGCCGCTCCAGCACCATCGGCGCGCGGTCGTGATCGACATCGTGGCCGAACGACAGTTTCAGGATCATCGCATTCATGCGCGCATTGGCCTGATGCAGCCAGAASCGCCGGAYGGCYTGCGGYGTCARCCCGTGCTCGGCCARGAATTCGACGATGAATTTKTGSCCGGCRACGGTGACTTCCTTGAACACCTTGTTGCCGACCTGCTTGATCAGATTGCCTTCGAGGTTGATCATGTAGGGATCGTCCTGGGCGGTGCGGGTGTGGTAGCCGAGATTGGTGCGGATGTTGTTCGACATCTGCGTCCAGAGGCGCGTGTCCAGCACCTCGAAACGCCCTGGCCGTTTGTCGCCCTGGGCAAGCCCCTCCACCACCAGCGAAACCGAGGCGTCGCCGAAGATAAAATGCGTCTGCCGGTCGCGGAAATTGAGGTGGCCGGTGATGATCTCCGGCGTGGTCACCAGAATGCGCTTGTGCGCGCCCGAGCGCACCAGATTGACCGCCAGATGCAGCGCCGCCGCCGCGGAAGAACAGCCAAGCCCCATATCGAAGCCGGCTCCGGTGGTGCCCAACGCCTCCTGCATTTCGATGGCGATCGCCGGATAGGGACGCTGGTGGTGCGAAGCCGAGCAGATGACCAGGTCGATGTCGGATGGTTTCAGCCCGGCATGGTCGAGCGCCTTCCTGGCCGAGGCGATGCCGAACTCCGCTTCCAGCGACAATGCATCGTCGGGTCGCGCTGGAATGCGCGGCGTCATGCGGGTCGGATCGAGAATGCCTTCGCGCTCGATGACATGACGGGATTTCACACCCGAAGCATGGACGATGAAGTCGCTGTCGGACTTCTGCAGCAAGGGCTCGCCGGTGCCCTGGCGCCGCGCGTTCTCGGTGTCGACCCAGCTGTTGAAGCTCTCGACCAGCTCTTCATTCGTGATGACAGCTTCAGGAATTTCAGCGCCGATGCCGCTGATGATGACGCGATGCATGTTTCAGTCTGTCCCATCCGCGGGCGTTGCGACTTCATGTGGGCGCCGAAACGCTTCGGCGCAATACTTTTCTCATCAGGCCGTTTACGCCGGCTTAAACCAAAGCTTCAGGCCGGCTTGAATCCGATCTTACCAGGCGCACAGTTTGGTGTTGGTCTGCGGGTTGTTCCAGCAGGCGCCGTCGTCGCGGCTGCGCACAAACTGTCCCGGCAACGGCACATTGCGGCGGCCGAGATTGACATAGCCATAGGCAAAGCCCGGTCCGTCGAYCTCMAGCACATAGGTCGGATAGCCCGGCGCCGAGATGCGGAAGCTGCCGGCATCGTCGATCGCGCGGTAGCTGCATGCGAAATAGCCGTCATCGCTGGTGAAGCAGCGCGCCCGCTTGGCCTCGGCCGAAACCGAGAATGCCAAAAGGGCTGCCGCGCACACGCCGCCCCCATAAAGCAATCTTTTCAAAGTCATCATCCGCCCCCTGCCACTCGGCCATCATGGCCCCACGCGATGAGTTGGCCATGGCGGCGAAACCGGGTCAAGCAGTTGCAAAGGGCCGCGTGCGAAGTGGGTAATTCTTTCCTAGGGTGTGTCGAGATTCAGGTCAGGCCGCGCCGAAAATGGTGGCTTCCGAGAACCGGAGCGGAGCGTACTTTTCGTACGTGAGCACCGGAAGCGCAGGGAGCCGCCATTTGCAGGCCGGCATCACCTGAATATCAACATATCCTAGCCGGCCCGCTTAGCGACAATGAATATGCGCGGGAAACGCAGCAGCACTTTGCCATTCGCAGTCTTCGGATAGGCCTGTTTGATCTTGGCGGTGTAGCTGCCGAGGAACAGCTTGCGCTCGTCGGCGTCCAGCGGATCGAGGAAGGGCTTCAGTCCCGTCGACTTCACCCACTCGACGATCGCCTCGGCGTCGGCAAGCGGATGATTGTAGGCCGTGTGCCAGATATCCAGCCGGTCGGAGAGCGGCGACAGCAGATCATAATAGAACGACACCGGCGGCAACGGCCCACGCGCCGCGCCTGCCATCTTTGCAGCGAAGGGCATTTCTGCCGCCGTGTCGCGCATCACCTGATGCGATGGCTCAAGCAGATTGTCGGGCATCTGGACGGCCAGCGCGCCACCAGGCGTCAGAAAGCCCATCAGCCGCTGAAACACTGCCGGATGGGTGGGCAGCCACTGGAACACCGCATTGGCGAAGATCACATTGACCGGCTCGGCCGGCTGCCATGTCGAGGCATCGGCGAGGTCGAAGGTGACGTTGGGCAGGCGCGCCCTCGCCTTCTCGATCATGTCGGGAGAGGTGTCGAAGCCGCTCACCGCGGCATCCGGCCAGCGCTCGACGAGAAGCTCGGTCGAATTGCCAGGCCCGCAGCCGATGTCGACGACCCGGCGCGGAAAATCGACCGGCACCTGTGCCACCAGATCATGCGCGGGCCGCGTGCGCTCGTCCTCGAATTTCAGATATTGGGCGGCGGACCAATCAGCCATTTGAGCTCCTCATATCGTCTTGAGAATTCGCCGCCCCGGTTTGTCCCCTTACCGCGTCAACCTCTTGTAGGTCATGCGGTGCGGATTGACGGCTTCGGGSCCGAGCCGGCGGATCTTGTCCTGCTCGTAATCCTCGAAATTGCCCTCGAACCATTCGACATGGCTGTCACCTTCGAAGGCGAGGATGTGCGTCGCCAGGCGATCGAGGAACATGCGATCGTGCGAGATGATGACTGCGCAGCCGCCGAAATTTTCCAGCGCGTCTTCAAGTGCGGCCAGTGTTTCCGTGTCGAGATCGTTGGTCGGTTCGTCGAGCAGCAGCACGTTGCCGCCGGTCTTCAGCATCTTGGCCAGGTGCACGCGGTTGCGCTGACCGCCGGAGAGATTACCGACCTTCTGCTGCTGGTCGCCGCCACGGAAGTTGAACGACGCGCAATAGGCGCGCGTGTTGGCTTCGAACTTGCCGAGCTTGACCACTTCGGCCCCGCCCGAAATTTCTTCCCAGACGGTCTTCGACGGATCGAGCGCGTCGCGGCTCTGGTCGACATAGCCGAGCTTGACCGTCTCGCCGACGCGGACGGTGCCGGCATCGGGCTTTTCCTGGCCGGTGATCATCCGGAACAGCGTCGTCTTGCCGGCGCCGTTCGGGCCGATGACGCCGACAATGCCGCCCGGCGGCAGCTTGAATTCCAGTCCGTCGATCAGCAGCGTGTCGCCAAAGCCCTTCGACAGGCCGTCGACTTCGATCACCACATTGCCGAGCCGCTCACCGTGCGGAATGACGATCTGCGTGTCACTCGGGCGCCGCTTGTCGGCTGCATCGAGCAGGTCCTGGAAGGCCTGGATACGCGCCTTGGACTTGGTCTGGCGGGCCTTCGGGCTTGACTGGATCCATTCGCGCTCGCGGCCGATGGCGCGCTGGCGGGCGTCGTCCTCGCGGCCTTCCTGCTTGAGGCGCTTGGCCTTGGCTTCCAGGTACTTGGTGTAGTTGCCCTCATAGGGAATGCCGCGGCCGCGATCGAGTTCGAGGATCCAGCCGGTGACATTGTCGAGGAAGTAGCGGTCGTGGGTGATGATCATCACGGCGCCGGGATAGGCGCGCAGATGCTTTTCCAGCCACGCCGTGGTTTCGGCRTCGAGATGGTTGGTCGGTTCGTCGAGCARCAGMAGGTCKGGCTGGCGCAGCAGAAGCTGGCAGAGCGCAACGCGGCGGCGTTCGCCGCCCGAAAGCTTGGTGACTTCCGATTCCTTGGGCGGGCAGCCCAGGGCTTCCATCGCCATTTCGACCTGCTGTTCGAGGTCCCAGAGGTTCAGCCGGTCCATCTCGTCCTGGAGCTTGGCCGACTCGTCGGCCGTCTCGTCGGAATAGTTCATCATCAATTCGTTGTAGCGCTCGATGATGGCGGTCTTGGCGGCGACGCCTTCCATGATGTTCTCGAACACCGTCTTGCTCGCGTCGAGCGCGGGCTCCTGCGCCAGATAGCCGACGGTGGCGCCTTCGGCGAGCCACGCCTCGCCGCTCCACTCCTTGTCGATGCCGGCCATGATCTTGAGGATCGTCGACTTGCCGGCGCCGTTGGGGCCGAGAATGCCGATCTTGGCATCGGGGTAGAAGGACAGATGAACGTTCTCGAGCACCTTCTTGGTGCCATAGGCCTTGTTGAGGCCGGCCATGTGATAGATGAACTGGCGTGCCACGCGCGCTTTTCCCTGAAAAATGACTGGATTTGTCGGATTGAATGGAGGTTGGCCGCTATGTAGGCGATGCTGGGCCGAACGGCAATCGCTTTTGCCAGATCAAGCCTTCCACACGGACAAGTGTGTGCCGGCCGCCAAGTTTTCCACCAGTCGCTGACGTGCGGAAATCTCCGGTTAACCCTTCCGCGTCAAAACAGGATCGGGGTGGAATCGCTGGATTATCGCGATTCCTGGAAAGAGATCGGATCGACGGCAGTGCTGAACAGTTTCCTGCTCCTTGCCGAAGCGGTCGTCTATTTCAGCGTGATGGTGACGCTTTTCCGCTTCCGCAAGCGCATTGGCCTCGGCGTCTTCGTCTGCGCGCTCGGCGTCATGCATTTCCTGGAAACCTATCTCGCCAGCGTCTTTTACGTCGCGCTGCCGTTCGGCATGGTCTCGCCGGGCTCGGCGGTGCTGTTTTCGGGCAAGCTGGTGATGCTGCTCCTGCTCTACATCAAGGAGGACGCCGCAACCGTGCGCCAGCCGATCTACGGCCTGCTGCTCGGCAATGCGCTGATGATCGGCCTGGTGCTGCTCTTGCGCCTGCACGCCATCGCAGCGCTGCCCGACGGCAGGCTGCCCGATATCGGTTTCATCGACCAGATGGGCTGGCTGATGGTGTGGGGCACGACGCTGCTGTTCGTCGACGCCATCCTGATCATCCTGCTCTATGAAAGACTTGGGCGCGTCCTGCGCAAAGCGCAGTTCGCGCGCATCCTGATTTGCGTCGCCTGCGTGCTGACCTTCGACCAGGCGGGCTTCTTCACCGCGCTGCATTTCGTCACCGGCGCGCCGATCGCCGTCTTCTTCGGCGGCTGRTTCGCCAAGATGGCGGCGGCGCTGACCTTCAGCGCCATGCTGGTGGTCTACCTCAGATGGTTCGAGGCCCGCGACATTCCGCTACCGCGCGGCCTGACCGACATCTTCGAAACCCTGACCTATCGCGAGCGCTATGAGGCGCTGGTCGAACATGTCGGCCGCGACGGCCTGACCGGCCTGCTGCATCGCGGGCGCTTCGACGCCGACGGTGAGGCCGCCGTCGAGGTCAGCCTGCGCACCGCCAGGCCGCTCAGCCTGTTGATCATCGATGTCGATCATTTCAAGTCGATCAACGACCGTTTCGGCCATGCCGAGGGCGACAAGGTGCTGAAAGCGGTCGCAAGCCTGCTTCGCGAAGTGGCGAGCGCCGAAGACCAGGTGTTCCGAATCGGCGGCGAGGAGTTCGCCATCCTGAGTTCGCGTCCGCATCCGGTCGCCAGGCTGTTTGGCGAAAGCATCCGCTACGCGGTCAAGGCATCGACCGTGACCAGCCGCTTCGAGCTGACCGTCAGCGCCGGTGTTTCAACCGTCGGCGAAACGACGCGCTGCCTTGCCGACCTGTTCGCGCTCGCCGACCAGCGCCTCTACAAGGCGAAGTCAACCGGACGCGACCGCGTCGTCGGCGAGCCAGGCGGCCACGAGCCCGACACCGCCGTCGCCTGGACCAAGTCGGCGCAGATCTAGAGCAATTCCAGGAAAAGTGTGAAGCGGTTTTCCGTCCGGAATTGCGCCAAACAAAGAGACTGCTACGACTTTCTCTGCCGCGCAATGCCTGTAAACGTTGACACCGCCATCAGCGCGATCGCCAGCCATTTCAGCGCCGTGATGATCGGCCCGGCCTGGATGTCATAGGCGATGAACAAAAGAATGCCCGGCACCAGCAGCCCACACATGATCAGCATGATGCGGTTGATCTGCCAGGACACTTTTGACGCCAGCGCCTCATCGCCGCCAGCGGGCACCAGCGCCGCGCGCAAAGTCTTGCCGCCCACCAGCATGGCCGAGAGGCGCATCGAGACCGGCAGGCCAAGTCCGATAATGAGGAACGCGCAGGCGGCGAGCAGCATCGAGAACTTCAGCGCGCTGGTTTCGGCCGGTATCGGAAACAGCAACGTCGCCAGCGGCAGGAAGACGCCGAAAATGCCGAGCGCGGCGATGGCTATGAAGATGGCCGCGTTGACCATCGTGAACAGCTGATAAGTGCCGGCGCCGATCGGCTCGGACAGCGTGCGCATACGCGCCCACTCGGCATCGCTATAGGAAAAACCCGGCCATTCCATCCGGGCATTGTTGATCGAAACCATGCCCTTAGCCCAGAAAGCCAGCCGCGCCAGCGCACTGCCTGTCACATCCCCCATCGCCATCCCCCGTCGAATGATGTCGCCCCACCATAACACCGCGCCGTGGCGCAACGACAGCCCGTTACCGGACCCACTACACTTACTGGAACCCGATCGCGTCAACGGTGCCTGTCGGGCAGCCGGCCTTGTTGGTCGGCACCGAGGCCAGCAGCAGGTCCTTGAGCGAAGAGTTCGGGCCGATCGGGCCGGCAAGGCCGAGCGTCAGTTCGCCGATCAGCCGCCGGCCACTGGAAGGATCGATGACGCAGGAGACGCGCACGCGGTCCCCTGCCCCAGCGCCGAAAGCCTGGTCGAAGGCGCCACGGATCTGGTCCGCCGTCAGCTTGCCGCCAATGGTCTTGGCGAAGAGATCGCGCACCGGCGAGGCGTTGACCTGTCGCATCAGGCCGAGCGCATCGGAAAAATACTCCTGCTGGTTCTTGCCGTAGCAGGTGCCATGCTTGATCCATTCATGCCGTTCCAGCTGGGAGGCCGTGCCCGGCATCACCTGGTCGAGCTCCTTGCGGGTGCCGGCATCGAGATTGACGGACGGAAGATCCTTCCAGTGAGCCGGATTGTCATTGGCCTTGTCGTTGGCCGCCACCTGGCAATAGAAATTGCCGTTCGGCTGCGGCCACAGCCCGTGCAAGGTGAAATTGGTGGCGTCGAATTCGCTCGGGCTCTGCGCCTTGCATTCTGCCTTGTTCGACTTGGTCTCGCAGAAGGCCGGCTGCCAGCTCAGCGCGAAGACATATTCGGGTTTTCCCGAGGCGGCGGGCTTGCCTTGTCCGCCAGGTGCCGCCGGCACCGTCGCGGCACTGCTGCCCGACAGATGGCCGCAAGTGACCTTCACCCAGCGCCGCTCCGGATCGGCGCCCGGCACCATGATCAGATARTGCGTCGGCGCATCCTTGTTGCCSGCMAGSAGMTSGTAGCTCTGYCCGGCMKCGGTCGAGACATTGCCGGGGTTCTTGCCGYTCTTGATGSCYTGTGTYGCCGGACAGGCSGCRTCSGCMACGAAGGWGCCGCTCATCTTSACKTCGGCTTGCGCAGCATTGGCCAGCGACATCGCCAGCATGGCCAATCCGAAAACGACACCAATGCGCATGAGCGAATCCTCGGCTGAAGAAAGTGGGCGACAGACTGTCTCTGTCTCCATGTCAGAATTGCGATATTTTGCTGGTCAAACGCAAGAAACATCGTCGCGCAAATGCAGTTGCTGTGGATTGACGCCAAACCAGCGCCGGCGCAAACAAAGCCAACAACGATAAAATGAGGGAGAGAGCAGGCGACCATGCCTTTTAATCAACAACGCATGGTCCGCTCGCCGACCGGTGCCGACCTCAATCTCTTCGTCAGGCAGGCTGACGGCAAGCCACGCGCTGTCGTCCAGATCAACCACGGCTTGGCCGAGCACGCCGCACGCTATGCCCGCTTTGCCGATTTTCTCGGACCTCGCGGCTTCCATGTCTATGTCCACGACCATCGCGGTCATGGCGCGACCAAGGCATCAGATGCGCCGCTAGGCAGATTCGCCGACAGGGATGGCCCGGCCAAGGTGATCGCCGATGTCGACGCCATCCATGATCTCATCGCCCGCGAATGCCCTGATCTGCCGGTCATCCTCTTCGGTCATTCGATGGGCGCGTCGGTGGCGCTGAACTACCTCCTAGGCCACTCGCCACGCGTCCATGCCGCCGCGATCTGGAACGGCAATTTCTCGCAAGGCCTGCTCGGGCAGGTGGCGCTCGGCGTCCTCGCCTGGGAACGGATGCGGTTGGGCTCCGACGTTCCATCACGCCTGCTGCCGAAACTCACCTTCCAGGCCTGGGGCAAGGCAGTGCCCAACCACCGCACGCTGTTCGACTGGCTGTCGCGCGACGAGGCCGAGGTGGCGAAATACATCGCCGACCCGCTGTGCGGCTGGGATGCTTCTATCTCGATGTGGCGCGACGTGGTCTCGATGGCGCTGAACGGCGGCAAGGATGCCGGTTTTGCCGGCATCCGGCGCGACATTCCCGTCGCCATCGTCGGCGGTGAAAAGGACCCTGCCTCGGACTATGGCAAAGGCATCACCCATCTCGCCAGTCGCATGCGCAAGATGGGCTTTTCGAATCTGGTTTCAAAGGTTTACGCCGACACCCGCCACGAAAGCCTGAACGAGGTGAACCGCGACGTCATCATGGACGATTTCGCCGCCTGGGCCGACGGCGTGCTGAAATAACGACCCGTATCCATCGCAAACCGGCCCTTTGGCCCATCGCAAGGGCCGTGACAGCGGCACAAGGTGTTGATAGAGGCTGCGGTTCCGACCAATTCTGGTGATTTATGGCCGAACCTCCCCTGAAAGGCGTCCGCGTCGTCGAACTCGCCCGCATCCTTGCCGGGCCGTGGGCCGGGCAATTGCTTGCCGATCTCGGCGCCGATGTCATCAAGGTCGAAAGCCCCGATGGCGGTGACGACACCCGCAAATGGGGCCCGCCCTTCGTCATGAGCCATGACGGCGAGAACCTGTCGGCCGCCTACTACCATTCCTGCAACCGCGGCAAGCGCTCCATCGCCATCGATTTCTCGACGTCGGAGGGTGCGGAAACCATCCGCCGGCTGGTCGCGACGTCGGACGTGCTGATCGAGAACTTCAAGCTCGGCGGCTTGAAGAAATACGGGCTCGACTATGACAGCCTGCGCAAGATCAACCCGCGCCTCGTCTATTGCTCGATCACCGGCTTCGGCCAGGAYGGGCCKTACGCGCCSCGCGCCGGCTAYGAYTTCATCATCCAGGCCATGGCCGGCATGATGTCGATCACCGGTGAGGTCGGGCGCGAACCGCAGAAGGCCGGCGTCGCCATCTCCGACATCTTCACCGGGCTCTATTCGGTCATCGCCATCCAGGCCGCCTTGCGCCATGCCGACCAGAGCGGCGAGGGCCAGCATATCGACATGGCGCTGTTCGACACCCAGATCTCGGCGCTCGGTAACCAGAACCTCAACTATCTCGTCTCCGGCAAGTCGCCTGTGCAGATGGGCAATGCGCATATGAACATCGCGCCTTACGAGGTGGTGCCGGTCCGTGATGGCCACATCATCCTGGCGGTCGGCAATGACGGCCAGTTCGTCAAATTTTGCGCTGCCGTCGGCTTGGACGAGCTGTCGACCAATCCCGATTTCGCCACCAATCCCGCCCGGGTCGCCAACCGGGTCAAGCTGCGCGAGCACATGATCGAAGCGCTGAAGACGTGGGATCGCGACCCGCTGCTGGCAAAGCTGGAAGCAGCAAGCGTACCGGCGAGCCCGATCAACACGATCGGCCAGATGTTCGCCGACCCGCAGACGATCGCGCGCGGCATGCGGCTCGACCTCGACGACGGTCACGGCAATCTTTTGCCGTCGGTGCGCGCGCCGATGGTGATGTCTGAAACACCGCTGGTCTATGAGCGCCCCTCGCCGCGCCTGGGCGAGCACACTGATGAAATCCTTGCCGAACTGGAGAGATCAGCGAAATGAAGACCGGTGGACAACTGATCGTCGACGCGCTGGAAGCGAACGGCACCGACCGCATCTTTTGCGTGCCCGGCGAATCCTACCTCGCGGTGCTCGACGCGCTGCACGATTCCAAAATCCGCACCATCGTCTGCCGCCAGGAAGGCGGTGCGGCGATGATGGCGGACTGCCAGGGCCGGCTGACCGGCAAGCCCGGCATCTGCTTCGTCACCCGCGGCCCCGGCGCCACCAACGCCTCGGCCGGTATCCACATCGCCATGCAGGACTCGATACCCGTCATCCTGTTCATCGGCCAGGTCGCCAGCCACGCTAAGGAGCGCGAGGCCTTCCAGGAAGTGGACTACAAGAGGTTCTTCGGCGACATCGCCAAATGGGTGGTCGAGATCGACGATGCCTCGCGTATCCCGGAATTGGTCACCCGCGCCTTCGCGGTGGCGACATCGGGCCGCCCCGGCCCGGTTGTCATCTCGCTGCCGGAAGACATGCTGACCAGCGTCGTCGAAGCGCCCGCCGCCTTGCCGCACACACCTGTCGAAACCCGGCCGGGCGAAGCCGAACTCGATGCGCTGGAGAAACTGCTGGCCAAGTCCGTCAGGCCCTTCGTCATTCTCGGCGGCACGCGCTGGGATGCCGAGGCCGTTGCACGGATGCGCGCGATCGCCGAGGCGTGGTCGCTCCCCGTCGGCTGCTCCTTCCGCCGCCAGATGCTGTTTGATCATCTGCACCCGAACTATGCCGGCGATGTCGGCATCGGCATCAACCCGAAGCTGGCCACCACCATCAAGCAGGCCGACCTCGTTCTGCTCATCGGCGGCCGCATGGGCGAGATGCCTTCCTCGGACTACACGCTGCTGAAAAGCCCCTATCCCGACCAAACGCTGGTGCACGTCCATGCCGAYGCCGGCGARCTCGGCCGCGTCTATCGGCCGGCGCTGGCGATCAAYGCCTCGCCKTCSGCCTTCGTCGAAGCCTTTGCCAAGCGCAAGCCGGCTACCGCACCGAATTGGGCGGACGAGACGGCCAAACTGCACGCCGCCTACCTCGACTGGTCGACACCGCCGGAAAGCGGCCCCGGCCCGGTCCATATGGGGCCGATCATGAACTATCTGGAAAAGGTACTGCCCGACGACGCCATCCTCACCAACGGGGCCGGCAATTACGCAACCTGGGTGCATCGCTTCCACCGCTCCCGCCGCTTTGCCACGCAGGCAGCGCCGACCTCCGGTTCGATGGGCTACGGCACGCCGGCGGCGGTCGCCGCCAAGGCGCTTTATCCGGATCGCACCGTGATCGCCTTTGCCGGCGACGGCTGCTTCCTGATGAACGGCCAGGAATTCGCCACCGCCGTGCAGTATGACCTGCCGATCATCGTCATCGTCGTCAACAACGGCATTTACGGCACCATCCGCATGCACCAGGAACGCGAATATCCCGGCCGCGTCGTCGCCACAGATCTCAAAAACCCCGACTTCGCGTCGCTGGCCCGCGCCTATGGCGGCCAYGGYGAGACRGTCGARAAGACSGCCGASTTCGCRCCSGCCTTCGAGCGWGCSCGCGCCAGCGGCAAGCCGGCSATCGTCGAGATCAGGCTCGACCCGGAGGCGATCACGCCGACACGGACGATGACCCAGATCCGCGACAAGGCGTGATCCAACAAAAAAGGGGCGGTCACCCGCCCCTTTTTGTCGGCGCGGTTTGCTACTTCGCTGCCTCGATCTGGCCGCGGATTTCGCCGTCCTTGTTGGCGGCGGTGTGCACGTTGACGTAGTCCTTGCCAGCAATCAGATCGGCAGCCTGGGCATCTGTCAGGACAGCCGAGCCCTTGATCGGGCTCTTGAGCTTGCCTTTGAACGGGATCGCAACCCCGGCGTTCTCACCAATCGCGGCCGGGCCATGAATGTGTCCGGCCATCGCCGGTCCGCTCAACCCGGAATATTTCACTGTCCAGCTGAGTTTCTTGGTGGCCGTGTCGAAGGTGAAAGCGGCCGT
The DNA here is from genome assembly GCF_056402975.1 of Mesorhizobium sp. P3_A9. Classification (NCBI taxonomy): domain Bacteria; kingdom Pseudomonadati; phylum Pseudomonadota; class Alphaproteobacteria; order Hyphomicrobiales; family Phyllobacteriaceae; genus Mesorhizobium; species Mesorhizobium sp. P3_A9. The sequence continues at coordinate 12,131 of NZ_JBFUGJ010000131.1, forward strand.
GCCCTTGCCTTTCGTGGTGACCGGCGGGTTCTGCTGGGCACCGTCGAGCGTTGCCTTCAGCTTCACCGTCTCGGCCAAGGCCGGCGATGCGATGAGGAAGGACGCCGAGATGGCCAACGCCGAAAGCATTGGTGCCAAGGATTGGATACGCATGAGAATCTCCGTTTGCTGGATAACACCCTCCACGGCTCCCCGGCGCGCGGATGTATCGACACAACGCTTATGAGCGCGGATGGCTCCGCGCGAGTAACGTTTACGTGCAGACTGTCGGACCGCTCGGTGCCCGGATGCTCGGAGAGAAGCCGTCAGCCCACCGCCAGCGCCTGCGTCAGGTCGGCGATCAGATCATCCGGATGCTCGACACCGATCGACAGCCTGACCGTCGTCTCCAGAACACCGATGCGCTGACGCACGTCGAAGGGAATGCCGGAGTGGGTCATGGCCGCCGGATGGCTGGCGAGCGACTCCGTGCCGCCGAGGCTTACCGCCAGCTTGAAGATCTGCAGATTGTTCAGAAAGGCGAATGCCGCCTTCTCACCGCCCCTGATGTCGAAGGAGAAGGTCGAGCCGGCGCCGCTGCATTGCCTGGCATAAGCGCGTCCCGCCGGCGTGTCCTCGCCCAGGAAGGGCAGATAATGCACCTTCTCGACCTTGGCATGGTCGCGCAGGAATTCGGCGACCAGGCGCGCATTGTCGTTGGCCCGCTCCATGCGGATCGACAGCGTCTCCAGCGAACGGCCGAGCATCCAGCAGGAATGCGGGTCGAGCTGCGTGCCGATGGCGCCGCGCAGCGCCTTGATCGGCTTGGTGACCGCCTTGCTGCCCATGGCGGCGCCCGCGATCAGGTCGGAATGGCCGCCGACATATTTGGTCAGCGAATAGACGGAGACGTCGGCGCCATGCTCGATCGGCCGCTGGAACACCGGCCCGAGCAGCGTGTTGTCGCAGACGATGATCGGCGTCGAACCTTGGCTGGCGCCGATCTCGTCGGCGATCGTCCGCATCAGCGCGATGTCGACCAGGCTGTTGGTCGGGTTCGATGGCGTCTCGATCAGGATGACCGAAACACGCCCCTTCGCAACCGCAGCATCGGCTGCCGCCCGCACCGCCTTCTCGTCGACGCCATCGGCAAAGCCGACCGCGCCGATGCCGAAGCCGGACAGCGTGCGCGTCAGCAGCGTCTCGGTGCCGCCGTAAAGCGGCTGCGAATGCAGGATGACGTCGCCCGGGCGGGCATAGGCAAGCAGTGTCGTCGCGATCGCCGACATGCCCGATGAAAACAGGATGCAGGCGTCCGTGCCCTCATAGATCGCCAACCGATCCTCGACGATCTCGCTGTTGGGATGGTTGAAGCGCGAATAGACCAGACCGGACGCCGTGCCACTCGGCGGCTCCTTGCGGCCGGACGTGTAGTCGAAGAAGTCGCGCCCCTCTTCCGCCGATTTGAACACGAAGGTCGAGGTCAGGAACACCGGCGGCTTGACGGCGCCCTCCGAAAGCTGCGGATCGAAGCCATAGCTCAGCATCAGCGTCTCCGGATGGAGCTTGTGGTTGCCGATATGGGTTTTCGACGGGCGTGGCGCGGTCATGGCTTTTCCTGCGTTCGAGGGATATCGCGCCGCAATTTATGCGATCCCGATCAGCCAGTCCTTGCTATTCTTGGGCTCGCGTGGCTGCATGCCGGCAACAAATTGCCAAGCTGGACCAACAATGCAGCAGAAGATAGCCGATGACTTCGACCTCCGGATTCTCAGGGAATTGCGGGCGGATGCCCGCATCACCAACAACGAGCTCGCCGAGCGCATCGGCCTGTCGCCGTCGCCCTGTCTGAGGCGGGTGCGGCGGCTGGAGGAGACAGGCGTCATCAGAGGCTACACCGCGCTGGTCGATCCCGCCGCCTTCGGCTGGAGCATGGTCGCCATCGCCACCATCCGSCTCAGCCGCCAGAACGAGGACGAGATCGTGATGTTCGAGGAGGCGATCCGCGGCTGGGAAGAGGTGCTGGAGTGCCACCTCGTCACCGGTTCGCGCGACTATGTGCTGAAGGTGGTGACAGGCAGCCTCGAACAGTATGAGCGCTTCATCAAGGAGAAGATCGCGCGGCTGAAATGCGTCGCCTCGATCGAGACCAGCTTCGTCATGAACACCATAAAGGAAAGGCGCCTCTGACATCTGTCAAAGGCGCCGCTTTCGAAATCAGGATGACTGGTAGGCTTACTTGACCGCCTTGTCGGTGATGGCGGTGGTGTAGGCGCCGGTCGGCTCCTTGGTGATGATCTTCTGGTCGAGCAGCGCCTTGGCGGTGCGCTCGTAGGTCGCCGGATCGAGCTTGCCGTCGGCATTGTCGATCAGCTTGGCGACTTCGCTCATCATCCGCTTCTGGTGGTTCTCGTCCTGGCCGCCGCCATCCATGACGATACCAGCAGCTTCGTCATTGTTGTCGATGGCGTATTTCCAGCCCTTCATCGAGGCGCGCACGAAACGCACCATCTTGTCCTCGAAGGCTGGGTCCTTGAGCTTGTCTTCCGAGGCATAGAGGCCGTCCTCGAGCAGGTCGTTGCCCATCGCCGAGTAGTTGAACACGGTCAGCTGCTCCGGCTTGTAGCCGGCGTCGATCAGCTGCCAGTACTCGTTGTAGGTCATGACCGAGATGCAGTCCGCCTGCTTCTGGATCAGCGGCTGCACGTCAAAGCTCTGCTTCAAGACGGTGACGCCATCCGCACCGCCTTCGGTCTTCAGGCCAAGCTTGTTCATCCAGGCATAGAACGGATATTCGTTGCCGAAGAACCAGACGCCGAGCGTATGGCCCTTGAAGTCGGCTTCGCTCTTGATCGGGCCGTCCTTCGGGCAGACCAGTTCCATGCCGGCCTTCTTGAACGGCTGGGCAATATTGACCAGCGGCACACCCTTTTCGCGCGCGGCCAGCGCACCGCCCATCCAGTCGACGATGACGTCGGCGCCACCGCCGGCGATGACCTGCTCGGGCGCAATGTCGGGGCCGCCCGGCTTGATGTCGACGTCGAGGCCTTCGGCCTCATAGAACCCCTTGGCCTTGGCGACATAGTAGCCGGCAAACTGTGCCTGCGTGACCCATTTCAGCTGCAACGTCACCTTGTCGGCGGCCATTGCCTGGAAGGCAGYCAGCGACATYGCGCCGGCCAGAACGGGAATAACAAGTCTTTTCATTTTTCTACCCTCTGAAGTTAGTGCCCTAAAC
>NZ_JBFUGJ010000132.1:0-15302 GCF_056402975.1 Mesorhizobium sp. P3_A9
ATGCCACCACTTAAGGCCAGGTGATCAATGTGTTTTGTTGATCGACGTGACTGCGAGGTTCGTCAGCTTGTTGTTGGTGGCCTTCTCCTGGTCAAGGATCTCGCTGAGCAGCTTGTGCGCTTCGTCATGCCCGAGGTCCTTTGCCCATTCCCGCAGAGAGCCGTACCGGGAAATTTCGTAGTGCTCGACTGCCTGACAGGCCGCCAGCAGTCCCGAATCGAGGGCAGTTCCTGACGCTTCTTCCATCAGTCCATCGGCTTCCTTGATAAGGCCCTCGATAGCGTCGCACTTCTCGCCAGAGGCCTTCTTGCCTATCGACTTGAACACCTGCTCCAGCTTCCTGATCTGGCCCTTCGTTTCCTCGAGATGGTCTTCCGCAGCTTTCTTCAGCTTGGCGTCCTTCGCGGCCCCGGCCACTTTGGGCAAAGCTTTGATAATCGCGTTTTCGGCATAATACATGTCTTGAAGCGTATGCTCGAAAATATCGGCCAACGTTTTCATCATAGTGCTCCTTTGCCCGAATTGGCTTTGGGAGAAAGAGCGGGCGAGGCAAATCGTTCCGTGCTTCACGGGAACCGGATGTATCAACCTGCCTGCGTGCGCAACTCGCGCTTCAAGCAACACTGCTGCCCAAGCCCGCATCCATCACCGCCAGTATGCCCTGCGCCGTCGCCTTGACGGTGGGGCGGGCGCCGTCGCGTATCCATAGGCGAATGGCCGCCTTGCCAGTCCTGCCTATTCGAAAGTCCGACCTGCTGCCCCCCGCCAGGTCTTGACGAAAATCGGTGCGCCTGACACGAGGGCAAATGGGGCATTCGCGCCATGGAAGATGAGCAGGCGGTGGGCAAGCTGTGAAGCGTTTTTTTCGATTGCTTGCCGCTGTGGTCATGGCGTCCGGCGTGGCCGGCTGCACCAGCGTTTCCTACTACGCGCAGTCGCTGGAGGGCCATGTGCAGATCATGGCCGCGCGGAAAGTTGTCGGAAAGCTCATCCACGATCCCTCGACGCCTATGGCATTGCGCACGAAGTTGACGTCGGCGAGCGCCATACGTCGCTTTGCCACGGATGAGCTGGCGCTCCCCGATAACAGCAGCTACCGCAGCTATGTCGACATCGGTCGGGACAACGTGACCTTGGCCGTTTTTGCCGCGCCGCAATTCTCGCTCACGCCGATAACATGGTGCTTTCCGGTCTTCGGCTGCGTTCCGTACCGGGGTTACTTTTCCCAGAAATCCGCGGCTGAAAGCGCTGCCGAATTGCAGCGACAAGGGCTGGACGTCTACGTCTCGGGCGTCACCGCCTATTCCACGCTGGGCTGGTTCAGCGACCCGCTGCTCAGCACCATGCTGCGTCAGAACGACACCTATCTCGCCAGCCTCATCTTCCATGAACTGGCGCATCAGAAAATCTATGTGAACGGCGACTCCGCGTTTAACGAGGCTTTCGCGGTCGCCGTCGAAACCACCGGGGTGAGGAAATGGCTGCGCGCCACCGGCAATCGCGCCGGACTGCGCAGTTACGAAACCGATCGCCAGCGCAAAGCGGATTTTCTCGGACTGATAGCGAAAACCCGGGACGAGCTGAGGCAGGTCTATGGCAGCCCCCGCACCTCGCAGCAGATGGCTGCCGCCAAAACAGCCGCGATCGACAGGCTGCGGGTGCGCTACCGGCAAATGCGCGACAGGCGCTGGGCCGGATATCGCGGATACGATGCCTGGTTCAATAACCCCATCAACAACGCAAAGCTCGCCGCGACGTCCGTCTACGGCGAACAGGTTCCGGCGTTCCTTCGCCTTTATGATTTATGCTCAGGCGATTATCCAAGGTTCTATGCTTCCGTTCGGCGGATCGCGGCATTGCCCGAGCCTTCCCGCGCGGAGGCACTGAGCAACGCTACGACGTGTCATTGACGTTGACCAGCACGGCGGCCGGCCTCACCGTCGGCTCGTCATCGCCGCGATCGTCTCCAACAGCACCCCCTGCTCTCCCACCCAGAACCAGTGATCCTCCCCCTCCACCTCGACAAACCGCGCTCCCGGTATCCGCGCCGCCAGATACCGCCCGGCCTCCACGCGCACGGCCCGGTCGCCAGTGCGGTGCAGGACCAGCGTCTTGGCCGTGACCTTTGACAGCAGCGGCCGCACATCGGTATCGCGCAGCGCTTGAAGCAGGCCGGCGACGGCGCCGGGGCTGGAGGCGGCCCTGAGCAGGCCGGCCCACCAGGCGCGGGCCTGGCGGTCGGCGGCGACGCTGGGCGCGAAAGTTTCGATTTCCGCCGGGCCGCCCCAGCCGGCGAGCAGGCGCTGCTGCCAGAGGTCGTATTGCGCCGATGTCAGCGCGAAGGGATAGTCGGGCGCGTGGCTGCCCTTGGCCAGCGAGCCCCAGAGAACCAGCCCGGTCAGGCGGTCGGGGTGGTCGACGGCAAAGCGGATGCAGCCCGGCCCGCCCTCCGAGGCGCCGACCAGCAAGGCTTTGCGGCTGCCGGCCGCATCCATCACTGCCAGAATGTCGCGCGCGGTGGCCTCGACGGTSGGGCGGGCGCCGACGCGGTCGGACAGGCCCATGCCGCGCCGGTCGAACAGGATCAGSCGGCCRAGSCGCGAMACMGCAKTGAGCCAGGCGCGGCAGCTCCTGTCTTCCCAGAYSCGYTCGACATGCGARATGAASCCSGGMACMAGCACGATGTCSRYCGGGCCSYTGCCGACGRTYTGGTAGGCGATATGGATGCCGTCCACYTSGAYATAGCGSGTTCTCGGCACCTCGGCATCGCTCGCGCGCAGCAGAGCGAGCGTGGCGGGGTCGGGCGTCACGCCGAGTTCGTCGCGCAGCAGCCGCGCAGAGGTTTCGCCCTGGCGCTCGGCCGCCGCCCGGTCACCGGCCGCCAGATGGGCGCGGATCAGGTGGCGGTGCGCGCTTTCGCTCAGGGGATCGAGGGCCGCCAGGCGGGTGGCATGCAGCACCGCGCCGCGCGGTTCGCCCCCGGCGATCTTGGCCTCGACCAACCGCTCCAACGCCTGCACCAGCCGGCTGCGCAAGGCCTCGCGGCGGAAGAACACCCATTCCTCGAATTCGGGACAAGCCGGCAGCGAGAAACCGGCGAGATAGTCGCTGGTGTAGAGGCCGGCGGCATCGTCGAGCAGCCCGGCGTCGCAGGCGTGCTCGAAGGCCCGGGAGTCGGCCTCAACGAACAGCGGCGCGCGCACCATCAGGGATGCCGCGCTGGCTGATATGACCTCCTCGCCGAACGCGATGCGGATCTTGTAGAGCGTGCGCCGCAGGCGGGCGCGGGCGGCTTCCGCGTCGGCCTCGGGCCAGAGCAGTGTGGCGGCGACGTCGCGCGCCACCGGTCCGCCGGCCTCGGCCAAGTAGATGACGAGCGCCGCAGCCTTGCGCAAGGCAAGCTCCACCGGCCGCCCGTTCAGCCGGAACTCCGGAAAACCCAGAAGTCTGAGTTGTATCAGTTCCATCGATCCGCACGCGGCCGCCCGGTCAAAGGACGCTGAGGGGACGCCGGCCTTCTATCCCCGGTTTCGAGCCGATCCGGCCCGATCAACTCCCTTGGAGCGAGAAATGTCACCGGTCAATACATCAAGCCATCGCACAGCAGAACCGCTAGCCGACGGCGTCCCTGCCGCCAGGCATGGAGGCTGAGCCATGTGCCAGACCTGCCTCTCCTGGTATGCGCGCTGCATCGCCCCTTACTTCGTCCACGCCGGCTGCTCGGCCAGCGCATTCACGCATATGCGCAGGCGCGTCATCCCGCGGGCGCAAGGTGTCGTCGTCGAAGTCGGCTTCGGCTCAGGCCTCAACTTGCCCTATTACGACGCCGCCAGGGTGGAGCGGCTGRTSGGCGTCGATCCCGACGGCACGATGCTCGGCYTSGCCGCACCGAAGAGCAGCGCCTCACCCTTCCCAGTCGAATGCATCCGCGCCAGCGGCGAAAGCCTGCCCTTGGCCGATGGCTTCGCCGACACGGTGGTCGTCACCTATGCCTTCTGCACCATTCCGGACCCCGAGGCCGCGCTGAGCGAAATCCGCCGCATCCTGAAGCCGACGGGCCGGCTGATCTTCATCGAGCACGGCCAGGCCGAGGGGCCGCGCTGCCGCCGGTGGCAGGAGCGCTTGAACCGGCTGTGGGGATCGATCGCCGGCGGCTGCCACCTTAACCGCGATCCGCTGCGCCTGATCGGCGGGGCGGGCTTCCGCCTCATCGAAGTGCAGCACGGGCGGTTTCCCTTGCCCCTGTGGCAATTGGGCAGCCACCACGCCGGCATCGCGGCGGTGGGCTGACCGGCCTTCGCCAGCGCCTCACCAGAAGCCGACGAGCGACCTCAGCATCGCGGCCGGGCCAACCGCCTCGCGGCAGATCTGGCGAAACCCGGACCGGCCTGTGGCGTCCAGCACGTCGTCGTCGACGGCGCGCAGGATGGCGCGGGCATTGCGCCATCCCATCCTGGCCAGCGCCGATGTCAGCTCGGCGCGGGCGGGGTCGAAGGTCTTCTCATCCGCCGGACTGTCGGCGGGATCAAAATCATTGCTCGCGCCGAGCGTGTGCCTGGGGAGAGCCACCACCCGGCGGGCATCGAAGACCGAGGCAAGATCGAGAAAACGCGAGATCGAACCCAGGCAATCGGCCGGATCTGAAACCAACTGCTCATAGCGCACGAAATGCACCGGCGCGCCGGAGCGGCGAAGCGCATCCATGGCGAAATAGAACTGGTTCCAGTAATCGGCCGGCGAATGGAACCTGTATTCCATGCGCTTCGGCTCGRTGAAATCCTGCCTGACGTCGAAGGGCTGCGTGAGAAACGAAGCGAGATTCCCGTTCGGCTTGAAAATCGTGTCGTTTCTGGCAAGGCGGAACCACGACAGGATCTGGCTGACCGGATCCTTGCTCAGGACGACAATGGGCAGGTCGCCATACTGTATGTCGCGCCCGTTCATGAGCGCCGGAAAGACCCCATGTTTCCAGAAGCCGTGATCGAAGACGATTTGTACGCCGAGATAGCGTTCGAGCAGATACTTCGCCAGATTGGTGCCGGATCGCGGCGTCCCCATCACCCGCACGGCAACAGTGCCGGAGCGCTCCCGCGCCCCGCCAAGCGTCGACATATCGACAATGGTTCCCATCACGCCCCGCGAAAAACCGGTTGATCGGCTGCCAATGCGCCGGGCTGCTTGGCCGCCGCCGCCGGATTCGGCCCGTAAATTCTCGGTGCGAGATCGTCTGAGCCAACCTCTGCGACAGCGTCGGCTCCTGCGACAGGGTCGGTTTCCGCGACAGCGTCGATGGCCGCGACGTGGTCGACAATGGTCGCGAAAAACGCGCGCTCGCGGATCGGGCGGTAGCGCGACGCGATGATGTGGCGCAATTCCGCCAGCCAGACCGGATCGGTGCAGGCCTTGGCGACCGCGGCGCACCAGCCTTCGACGTCGCGCGCGGGAATGGTCGGCATCAGCCCCTGCGTCGCCTCCGTCAGCGACGGCGCATCCGAAATCAGCACCGGCAGCCCGAAATCGAGGCACTCGGCGGCACCCAGGCCCCAGCCTTCGACCGCGGAGGGATAGACGCTGAATTCGGCGTCCCGGTAGAGTTCCGCCAGCTCCCGGTCGCTGAGGTTGGAGCGGAACTCGACATGTTCGGCAAGTTCCGGATGCTGCGCCATGAAGGCGGKGAGCTCCTCATACATCCAGCCCCAGCGGCCGCACAGCACGAGCGTCGGCAGCCGCTCACCCAGCAGCGGCAACAGCCGGTGCCAGACCTTGAGCAGCAGGATGTGGTTTTTGCGGATCTCGATCGTCGAGCAGTAGAGGACGAACTTGCGATCCCGGTTTTGCCGCTCAGTGGACATCTCCCGGTCGCTGACGCCTTCCCTGAGAAAGGCGCCGGGCGATGCAACCGCGACCCGCGGAACCCGGCCAAGGCCGGAGGCCTTGGCATGGCACTTCACCCGGTCGGCGGTGTATTTCGAGACGCAGACGAGCAGCTGCGCATTGTCCAGCTGCCATGCCGTGTTGCGGACGAAACCGCGCGCGTGATGCGGCCCGACGAATTGCGGGAAGTCGATCGGAATGAGGTCGTGCATCAAGGTGAAGATGCCGCTTTTGGCTTTCTTTCCGGCGAACTTGCCCGAGGCCAGTTCGTGCACGCTGGCGCTGGACAGAAAGCATATGGCGTTTTCATCCTTCAGCGGATCCCCGCTGTCGAGCCTGCTTGGGCGCAGCGCCGACTTCACGATCTTGAACAGCCGAATGGCTGTCTTGGACAGCTGAAACTTGACGCCGCGTCGCTTCTCGGCCCCCGACAGGAAGATCGCCGCCACGCGATCGAACTCGCGCCCAGCAGAGAACGGTGCCGCCCGCATGATCGACAGCACTTTCCACAGCCGCGCCAGATACGAGCTTCCCTCACCGCCAATCGGTTGCGGCAGATCGCCGTCGACCAGCCGACGGAGATAGCGAAGTTCCGTTTCGTCGAGCCTTTGACCTTGCCCCCAGGCGTCGACGATGAAGAAGCCGACCGGCGAGCCCTTCCATCGCAGCGCCTGACGGATGAGCGCCGTTTCGACGCGCGGGATGCCCACTGGCGGATGCGGCCCCCAACGAAACGGCAGGGAGGCATCAATATACAGTTTTTTCAATGGTTTACCTTCGAGGTTGCTTCACCGAAAATCGACTCGATCCGGAGGCAACAAGATCCGTGGCGGCCAAAGCCGCGTCATTTCGGCCGCATCATTTCGGATTGTCTTGCCTTGTTCCGAGGCCCGAGGGTTTCGAACCTCAGGTGTCGATCTGATGTATGTGGGAAATTTACCCACGTCAAGAGTGCGCGGTTGACTTGTGGGTAATTTTCCCACACATTGAGTCCGTTAGTGACTGTGAGAGGAAAGGAAGCCAGGACATTCCATAGGATTCAGCGGACCGTCCGCCCCCCGTATGGTCCGCGGAAAGCAGCCGTACCAAAAAAGCTCACGCCCCTACCCAACGAGCCCCGTACGGCTGTGCCGGCCGGTTCCGTCTATCGCAAAGGACGGACCGGCCGGATCGTTGCTGTCTCCTGCTCAATTCCGTTGCAATAACGGCCAGCCGTTCGCGCTGCCCCTCACCTGCCTGCCGGCATCCTCTCCCCGTATAGTGACGGGGAGAGGGACGCTGTCATCGGCGGCTTCGCCAATCACCAACGTTGCAAGAAGAACGCCGGCGTCGCGGCCAGCCCCTCTCGCCCCGTTTACGGGGAGAGATGTCCGGCAGGACAGTGAGGGGCAGCGCCGACGCCGGAGATTACGGCGTCCGGCCAAGATGATGCGTCGGCCTAAGGTGCGCCCGGCCCACCAGGGCCACCCGGCCCGCCGGGTCCCCCCGGCCCCCCAGGTCCTCCAGGTACGCCCGGTCCAGTCGGTGCGCCCGGCCCGGTCGGTCCCCCGGGAAGCCCGCCGGGCGGCATGCCAGGCTGGTTTGGCGATGGCCCGCCGGCACCGTGCCCACGCGACGCCGATACGATGTTGCCCTCGCGATCGAACCCGACCTCGATAAACGCCCGGACAGCAGCCGTCGATTTCACATCGCCGTTCTGATTGTCGACGGCGATGCCCAGACCCGATTCCAGCAATTGTCCGCGACGCTGCAGAAACGTCTCGTAGAGAACATCCGCGACATGGGCCTGCGGCACCGGCGTTTCCGCTTCCAGATGCACGATCTTGTATCCGCCCGTGGCCTTGGTGAGGGTCAGCTGAACGCGCCGGTTTGCCAGTGGCGACGATCCGGGTCCGATCTTGAGCCGCCCGACCAGCAACGCGCCCGATCTTGCGACCGCCAGGCCGCGAACCAGATAGTGCGTTTCATCCGGCCTGGCCTCCACCAGGCTGGCAACGATTTTCCCGTCGGGCCGGCGAATGCCGTGGACAGCCACGATATCGCCCACCCCGACAGTCAATGCCTCCGCAAGCTGGCTGATGTCGACCTGCTGTCCCAGCACCCGCATCGAGCCGGCGGTCTTGCGCTCGACCGGTCCCACCACCTCGCTGGTGACATGGATGGCGTAGGTGATCACGCGATCGGCCTTTTGGACCACCGCGACGCGCACGACATGCCCGACCTTCAGGCTGTTCGGGGCAACGCGGACGCCGTCGATCCAGACCGGCACGTCAGGCTGATACTGAACCCGCACGCCATTGACGAAAATGCTGCCGAAGCGCTGGATCGTCCCGACGATGCCGGTGCCGCCGATGCCCTGGTCGCCGTCGGTGCCCGCCGTCCAGCCGGTGCCGCCAATACCCTGGTCTTTCGGCTGTTCGGTCGTCCTTGCAAGCAGGCTGAAAAACACCGCCGGCACGGCGGCTGCGAGCGTCAGGAAACCCCGTCTCGTCGGCCTGCCGCTCATGCCGTCTCTCCGCCGGCATCCTTGTTCTCAGATGACTCCTCGGCAACCAGCGACGTGCCGTCGGCAGTGAGGATATAGACACCCCAATTCCACCGGCTGGTGCCGCCGGGATCGCTTTGAATGGCCTGGTTTGCGTATTTGTTGAGGCGCAGCAGCGTTTCGACAGCGATTTCGCGGCTGTAGGCCTCGAGCGACCTGGCAAGCTCTTCCGACAGCCCGTCATAATGGACGGCGCGCTCGAGGAAGGGCGGCGCGTCGGCCAGGACGTTCTCGACCGAGGCGGCCGCGTGATCGCCGAGATTGCGGGCAAAATAGTAGAGCCGGACCTCGCCGTCGCCGCGCGGCACCATCGCCCCTTCCATCAGGACGATGCGATCCTTGCTGTCGATCTCGACCAGCTCTCGGTCGAGCCAGTCGTCCAGCACGGCGCGTGGCCTGAGATCACGGGTCACCGATTCGACCAGGCCGGCAAAGGACGGCTCGCCGGCCTCGCTCGTCCGCGCCAGCGGCAACGGCACGCCCTTGGCGTCGACGAACAGCGGATCGGCCAGCCAGCGCGCGACGATGGCGCTCGTCCTGGACACGGAATCAGGCACCACCCGCACCGGAGCGCCCGCCCCTCTCAGCCGACTGACTTCCTTCCTGTGAACGCCCGTCAGCAGGCTGACCCGGCTATCGGTTTGCTGCTTGTCCGGCAAGGCGAACTCATGCTCCGCCACATTGACGTAGAGCTGTCGCAGCAGGTCGACGAAGGCCGGAAACGTCACCCCGCACTTGATGGCGAGCCGCACCAGCGGGCGAAGAACCCGGTTCAACGCGTTCTGGACGCCCGCGGCATCCAGATATTGTCCCGCCGATTTGCTCATCGTCGCCTTCACTTCTCAATCGCGAGATCGATCATCCATCCCTCGGAAATTCCTGCCGAAAATAGCTTGTGGGAAATGCTTCCACAAGGGTGCCGGCCAAAGAAGCGACATCGGCGGTCCTTCTTTCGCGTCAGTTCCGGTTGCCTGCACCCTATGGGGGAACAACGCTTTCGACTTGGCCAAATCATCTTGGTTCACGCCAGTTGACACGTGTGAAATTTTCCCACAACTATGTTCGGGCAGAATGTAACCCCAGATCATGCGCGTCAAGGAGAAGCCTTTTGAAGAAGCCTTATGTCAGACCAACCATCGTCCGGGCCGGAGGGATTTTCGAAGAAACGCCTGATGAGGTCACCGACGGCGCCGGCTCATATGCCGGCAACGGAAAGACCATCGATCCGGTCATTTCCATAACCGCCGATATCGTGTCGTCCTATGTCTCGAACAATCCCATTCCCGCCGCCGAGCTTCCCGACTTCATCGGAAAGATACACGCATCGATCCGGAATATTTCGGATGGCGTTGCCGATGGCGGGCCTGATGAGATCAGATATGCCGTGCCCGTGAAAAAATCCGTCACGCCGGATTTCATCATCTGCCTGGAGGACGGCAAGCGTTTCAAATCGCTGAAGCGGCATATCGAGACGAATTACGGCCTGACGCCGGAGCAGTATCGAAAGAAATGGAACCTGCCTTCCAGCTACCCGATGGTGGCGCCGAACTATTCCGCGACCCGCTCGCAACTCGCCAAATCCATGGGGCTCGGCCGAAAATCAAAATAGGCAGTTGGAGGCGGCGCGGCGCACCAACCTCACCAGAAGCCGATGAACGACCTCGCTATCGCCGCCGGACCGATCGCCTTCCGGCAGGTTTTGCGAAATCCAGCCCGGCCCGTTGCATCGAGCACGTCATCGTCGATGTCGCGCAGGATGCGGCGCGCATTACGCCATCCGATCCTGGCGAGCGCGGATGCCAGGTCCGCGCGCGCGGGATCGAACGGACCCTGCTTGGCGGCCGGGTCCGCGGGGCGGTCGATGTCATTGCTGGCGCCGATCGCGTGCCGTGGAATGGTCACGGTGGCGCCGGCGTCGAAAGGCGGGGACAGGTCGAGAAAACGCGAAATCGAAGCGAGGCAAAGCGCCGGCGTTGCAACGAGCTGCTCATAGCTGACGAAATGCACCGGTGCGCCGGTGCGGCGCAGGGCTTCCAGAGCAAAGTAGAACTGGTTCCAGTAATCGGCAGGTGTGCGGAACCTGTAGGTCATCTTGGGCCGCGTGAAATCCTGCCTGATTTCGAAAGGCCCGTTCAGGAACGGTCCAAGATGTCTGGCCGGCCTGAAAAGGCTGTCGTTCCTGCTGAAACGGAACCATGACAGAGCTGGGTAATGGGATCCTTGCTCATCACGAGGATGGGCAAGTCGCCATATCCGAGGTCGCGCCCGCTCATCAGGGCCGGAAAGATCCCATGCTTCCAAAAGCCCTGGTCGAAGACGACAGGCACGACAAGATGGGTTTCGACCAGGTGCTTGGCGAGATTGGTGCCGGAGCGCGGCGTCCCCATGATGCGCACCCGGGCGGCATTGCCGCCAGGCTGCCCCTGCGATCTGCCGGGAGTTGAACGCGTCATAGCCCCCTCACAGCGCCAGGCTCCCCTGCTCCACCTCCTCGGCGTTGGGGTCGCCTGGGGCCGTGGCCCAGGCGAGTTCAACCAGCGTCACGGTGCGCTTTCCGGTGCCGTCGAGCTGGCAGACGATGAGGCCTTGCTCCTCGATATAGGTCAAGAGACGCCGGGCGCGGCGCAGCGAGTGCGAACCGTAGGCGCGCGCGATCGCGGCGTCGCTCGGGCACGGCCAGGCCTCCTTCGCCGCCCGCGCGATCATCATGAACACGCCCTGCATGTCGTCGGGCAGCAGCGATGCGCGGACGGAAACGTCCCGCCAAGCGTCATCACCTGCCGCCATGTCTGAGCCGAGGCCGGCGCGGGCGCGCGTCAGCATGCGGCGAAACTCAGGCAGGTCAGGCACCACCGAGGCGAGGCCCTCGATGCGGCAGCGCACCACGAATTCCTGGTAGAGCACGCCGATGACGCGAAAGCCTGCATCGGGCTGCGCCAGAATGGCGCGCAGCACGCGGTCCACCCGCTCGCGCCGTTCCGCCAGGTCCTCGGCGCTGATTTGCGGCTCCGCCGGTTCGGGGCGGATTTCCAGCGCCGCCGACTTCGCCGCCATCAGCTGGTCGAGCAGGTCGGGTGACGCCACCCGGCGCGGCGCGCGCATCGTCTCGGGCGGCGGCGCCGCCAGGATGATGGCGCGGGCATCCTCGAGTGCTGCTTCCGGCATCGCCATCAGCCGCGGCGTGCCGTTGCGCGGGCTGGTGTCGGTCGGGCCGATGCGCAGGCCGAGCGGCCGGCGCGACAGCGCCGGTCCCAGCGCCATGAACTGCCCGCGCTCCAGGTCGCGWAAGGCTTCCGCCTGCCGCCGTTCCATGCCGAGCAGATCGGCGGCGCGCGCCATGTCGATGTCGAGGAAGGTGCGGCCCATGAGGAAATTGGAGGCTTCCGCAGCGACATTCTTGGCAAGCTTGGCCAGCCGCTGCGTGGCGATGATGCCGGCCAGCCCGCGCTTGCGGCCACGGCACATCAGATTGGTCATGGCGCCGAGCGAGAGTTTGCGCGCCTCGTCCGACACCTCGCCCGCCACCGCCGGCGCGAACAGCTGCGCCTCATCGACCACCACCAGCATCGGATACCAGTGATCGCGGGCAACCTCGAACAGCCCGCCAAGGAAGGCGGCGGCGCGCCGCATCTGGTTCTCGGCGTCGAGCCCTTCGAGATTGAGCACGGTGGAAACGCGGTGGATGCGCGCCCGCTCGCCGGCCGCCTGCAGGCCGCGCTCGGTATGCTCCTCGGCATCGATCACCAGATGGCCGTAGCGCTCGCCGAGCGAGACGAAGTCGCCTTCGGGATCGATGATGGTCTGCTGGACCCAGGGCGCGCTCTGCTCCAAGAGCCGCCGCAACAGATGCGACTTGCCGGARCCCGAATTGCCYTGCACCAGAAGGCGGGTCGCCAGCARTTCCTCGAGATCGAGGTTAGCTGGGGCGCCCGCCGTGGTGTGTCCCATCTCGATCGCAACGGTCATGTCTCGACTCAAAAAGGTCTCCTGCGCGGCATGGGGCTTAGCAACCCAGCTGCTGCCCGTCGAGCACCGATGGCCGACCGTGGGGTGTTGCACACAGGTGTGAGGGACAACGAAGGGTCCGTAAGGGGTGGTCGTCGGCCTGTGGATAGTAACCACCTGTTCACCATGCGCCAGCGTTCCGATTGAAGGCGTCCGGCATCCGCGTAGCCTGACCTTGCATCGCGCCCCAACGAGATGCACCCCAACGCCCCAAATGGCGGCCGGCGTCTTCAAGTTTCCTTTGTGTATACGCCGGTCGTCAGTTTGCCCCCTACCGCTCCCAGCTTACGCGCGTTGCGCGACACCGGCGGCAAAGGCGGCGCATCCAGCCCCTCGAAAGGGTCGCGCCAGGCGTCGATGGCTTCGAGCCGGCGATACCAACTGATGAGCACGGGATAGTCGGCGAGCGGCAGGCCGGCGACATCGTTGAAGGGCAGGAAGGTCGCCATGCGAAAATCGGCATAGGAGACCCGGTCTCCGAGCAGCCATTGCCGGTTGCCAAGCGCTGCCTCCAGGATTGCCGCCATTGTATCGAAGAGCCTCAGCCCCTCTTCGACCAGCTGATGGTCGATTGGACCCAGATGATAGCGCTGCTTGGTGCCGCGCTCGAAATGCACSRTGTCGCAGGCCCGCGCAAAATTCTCCTTGCCCCAGCTCAGCCAKCGGATCATGTCGGGCTCGTCATCACCGGTGCGCCAGAAATCCGATCCGACGTCGCGCGACAGCCGGCAGGCTATGGCGTCCGCTTCCCAAAGACTGCCGCCCGGCCACGCCAGTATCGGGAGGGAAAGGTTGGGATTAAGCGGCCGGAAGCGCTCCGCTTGCCCCGGCGCGAAGGGTGACGCGAATTCGAAGGTCACCCCGGCCATGAGATGACGCGCCACCGCGACCGCCAGGCGCGGATTGGGATTGCGGCTGAAATACAGTTTCATATCGCCCACAGCCGGCATCGGCTCGATCTTGTCACGCATGAATGCCTCTCCTTGTCCTGGCCAACATCGCCAGACCTAGGACGGAGGCGGTCGATGCAATCCGACATTTCGTTCATTTCCCCCGAACCGGGGGCCAGGGTGCATCAAGGCGTTTTGGCTGCCAATCGAAACTGGACGGATGGCGCAAAGTTTGGGTTGACCGCCCCTGATGGCGAGGCGACACTTCCCCTCGGACCAAGGCAGGAGGAATTGCGATGGACGAGCCCGAACGGTGGCGSCACATGTCGACGGCGCCCAAGGACGGCAGCCGGATCCTGGTCACGGTCCGTCCCTCCGAACAGGGACCGGCGGAAGTCGACCTCGCCTACTGGGCGCGCGGCGACCAGTTCGCCGGCGAAGGCTGGCGCGCGTCGGATTCCTCACCTGGCCGCGTCGTCGAATACGCCGACCCCGAGCTGAAATGCTGGATGCCCCTGCCCTCGGCCAATCTCAGCCGCGGCGGCTCGCTGCCGGCGCCCTGGGAAGGCGAGGATGCCCAGCAGTTGGATGGCTCGGGGATTTAGCGACAGGACATAGCTACCGATCGCCCAAGTGGGGGAGATTGGCAGCTTCACCGTCGGCGCCACAAGTCACTTCAATGCAATATCTCGCGGCTTCGGGGTTTTCGGACCTTGCAGCGTCCTCCCGCTGCGGCGGGCCAAGCGGTTTCGGATCGCGGCCGAGAGGCTCCGGAGCGCAGCTGCCACGCGAGCAGATAACCCTGCCTTTGGTCCGGCAGGCTTCGCGTCCAGCGGCGACGGCTCGAAGCTCAGGCGGTCGACCAGCGCCGCGGCGTCGCGCCAGTCGGACGGCACGTCGTCCCAGATGGAAATCGCGAAATTCCGGCCGAATGGTGGATGTTTGTTGTCTGGGTGCATCAAATTGTTCCTTCAGCGCGCAGGATGCGAGGGAAGCGCCGCGCCCGTACGACACGCCCGCACCAGCGGATCGCGGAGGCCAAGGGATTGCGTACCGCCGATGCCCGCCAGGCCAGCTGCCTGTCGAGATAGCGCGCGAGCGCAAGATCATGCCGCAGCGGTGCTACCCCGCCGGACCGCGAATTTTCCCAGGGATCATCGTGCCAGATGGGCCAGTCGGTCGAGCTTAGGGGCGGCATGGCGTCCTCCTGAGGTGAGGTTGTTTGATCCCCGAAATTGTCCTCCACCGCCGTGAGACGCGCGTTGGAACAAGCGTGATGGATTCGTGAAAAGCGCCGCTTCGGCAAAATCACAGTTGAAATGGGGGCAGCTACGCGAAAGGATCGCCGGGAAGTTGTGGCGGATCCGATGGCGCACCCTCACCTCAATCTGCTCGGTGGTTTCGACTTTGCTGGCGATGCGGCGGCAGTGCCGGTTCTCAGCCGCAAGGCGCGCGCCATGGTTGCCTATCTCGCCTTGCAATCGCGACACTCGCAGTCGCGCGAGAAGCTTGCCGCCCTGCTGTGGGGCGCCAACAGCGAGCCCCAGGCCCGCATGAACCTGCGGCAGGCCCTGTCCGGCGTCAGGAAGGCGATGCACGCTTCTGGCAACGGCAGGTTCCTGACCAACGGCGACAGCATCACCTTCAATCTCGACGATCTTGATTTCGATGTCGCACGCTTTGAGACACTGGCCGCCGGCGCCGCGCCGGAGCAACTCGAGCAGGCTCTTGTGTTCTATCGTGGCGATCTTCTCGAGGGCTTCGGTCTGAACGAGGAGCCTTTTGAAGACTGGCTCAGGGTGGAGCGCGAGCGATTGAGGACAGTCGCCGTCGCGGTGCTGGAGAAACTCGTCGCCCATTACTCCACAACGAACGATCTGGCATCAGGCGTGCGGGCGGCGACGCGTCTACTGACCATGGAGCCCCTGCGGGAAGACATCCACCGGGCCCTGATGCGAGCCTTTGCGGCTCAGGGCCGGATCAATCTT
>NZ_JBFUGJ010000133.1:0-15258 GCF_056402975.1 Mesorhizobium sp. P3_A9
CAGTAAGCCTTTGGCAGATCATCATATTGCTTGACCGTGCCGTCGGCATTTTTGGGGTACCAATGGCCGGGATCGGTATCACGGCTGGCGTAGAAGGCGACCGCGTCGCGCAGCGTGTGGAAGGTGCCATTGTGGAAGAAGCTTTTGCGCAGCGCGACGTTGCGCAGGGTCGGCGTCTTGAACAGGCCGCAATATTCGCTGCGGCCGTGAAAATCGGTGCGCAGCGGGCCGCACAGGCCGAGATCGACATAGGCCGGATCGGCATTGGCCGGGATCGCCGTATTGCGCGGCACGGCGATGGCGATCAGGCCGAAATCGGTGAATTGCGGCGGCTCGCCGTCATTGGCGGGTTCGCTGAGGTGACAGCTGGCGCAATTGCCCTTGGTCTCGTCCTCGAACAGCGCGCGGCCACGCATTTCCTGCGCCGTGAGCTCAGCCTTGCCGGCGAGGAAAGCATCGTAGCGGCTGGAATAGGGATAGAAATCGGCAGCACTCTGCTCGAAGGTGCCAAGCGCCTCGGCGGCGGCGTCGAAGGCGTCTCCCGGATGGTCGAACACGTCGGTGCCGAAGGCGGCCTTGAACGCGTCGGCATAGGCTGACTTGCGCAAGGCGGCGGCGACGGCGGCTTCATCCTTGTTGGCCATCTCGAAGGGCGAGAGCAGGGGAATTTTGGCCTGGTCCTTGCCGTGGTCGGCGCGGCCGTCCCAGGTCAGGCCGCCTGTCGGRCCATTGTCGACGCTCTCGTCGCCTTCGTCCTCGGAATCGTARAARTGYTCGGTGAAGGCGGGYGYSGCCTGGAGATAGCGCAAAGAGGGTACGGCGCGCACGCCAGGCTGGTCGAGGTTTGGTCCGCCCATTTCGACCGCCGAGGCCGAGGCCGGGCCGAAGGCGTGGCGCGGATCATGGCAGGACGAGCAGGCCTGCTTGCCGGATGCCGAGAGTGCGGGGTCGAAGAACATTTTTCTGCCAAGCGCGGTCAGCGCCTGCGCCCTAGCGAAGGCGTCGGCGCGCGATAGGGGGCCGGGGTGGACGCCATCCGGTGCCGCCGTGTTTGCCGGCGCGGCGAAGCATACCATCGATGCCGTGGCGATCACTGCCGCCCGGCTTTTCCATCGTCCCGTCGCCATAGCTGCAATCCGTTTTCGATCCCGCAACTAAGTATCCTGTGCAACGGATTCATGACCCATCCCGGCGTTCACGAAACCGTGTTCGATGGGTCGGCAAATGTCACATAGGTGACAAGGCACGCAAGTAGCTCCATTCGTGCGTTTTCCTTGCCCATGCATGTCGTCCTCCAGCCATACCCCAGCCACGAGGCATCTTACCATGACCAGATCCTTTCTCTCGCTTTGCCTCGCCTCCACGGCCTTCGCATCATTTGCCGGCGTCGCCACCGCCGCTCCTCCCGGCTACGACAAGATCGATACCGTCGTCGTCATCTATGCCGAGAATCGCAGCTTCGATAATCTCTATGGCGGCTTCCCCGGCGCCAATGGGCTGGCCAATGCTTCGGCCGACCAGGCGCGCCAGCTTGACCGGGACGGCAAGCCGCTTGCCGAACTGCCGCCGGCCTGGGGTGGCTTGACCGGCAAGGGGGTGACGCCTGTTGTGACCGAGGCGCAGTCGGCGCATCTCGCCAATGCCAGCTTCGCCATCGACGATGCCAACGGCTTCAACGAGAAGACTTCCGTCGTCATCCGCGACCTCTGGCATCGCTTCTATCAGGAGCAGATGCAGATCGATGGCGGCCGGAACGACAAATTTGTCGCCTGGGCCGATTCCGGCGGTCTCGTCATGGGCCATTACGACGGCTCCAACCTGCCGATGTGGGCGGTGGCGAARAAGTATGTGCTGGCCGACGATTTCTTCCAGGGCGCCTTTGGCGGCTCGTTCCTCAACCACATCATGCTCGCTTGCGCCTGCGCGCCGATCTATCCCAACGCCGACACCAGCCCGGTGAAGGGGCAGATCGCCGGCGTCGAGGCGGACGGCAAGACGCTGAAGCTGGCCGACAATTCGCCGGCCTCAGCGCTCGGCGGCGCGCCGAAATTCGTCAATGACGGCGCCATCACGCCCGACTTCTACGCCGTCAACACCATGCAGCCGCCCTATCAGCCGAGCGCCAACAAGCCGGTCGAAGGCGGCGACAAGGCGCTTGCCGATCCGACGCAGCCGACGACATTGCCGCCGCAGCACGACATCACCATCGGCGATCTCCTGTCGCTCAAAGGCATCGACTGGGCCTGGTATGCCGGCGCCTGGCAGGCCGCGCTCGACGGCAAGAACGCGACGCCGGTGCCGAACTTCCAGTTCCACCACCAGCCGTTCAACTATTTCGCCGCCTATGCGCCGGGCACCGCCGCGCGGGCCGCGCATCTCAGGGATGGCGGCCTGGACGGCGCCGAGTTCATCAAGGCGATCGACGACGGCAAGCTGCCGGCTGTCAGCTTCTACAAGCCGCAAGGCAATCTCAACGAGCACTCAGGCTATGCCGATGTGACATCGGGCGACCAACATCTGGCCGACCTCGTCGCGCATCTGGAGAAGAGCCCGCAATGGGGCCACATGCTGGTGGTCGTCACCTATGACGAGAATGGCGGCTTCTGGGACCATGTCGCGCCGCCCAAGGCCGATCGCTGGGGCCCGGGCAACCGCATCCCGGCCTTCATCATCTCGCCCTATGCGAAGATGGGTATGGTCGACCACACGCAATACGACACGACGTCGATCCTGCGCTTCATCACCGCCCGCTACGATCTGCCGGTGCTCTCCGGCATCGTCGCTCGCGACAAGGCGCTGCGCAACAACGATCAKCCGCCGATGGGCGACCTGAGCGCGGCGCTTGATCTGAGCCGCTAGGCTTGGGCCGCTAACCGCCTGATTTGCGGATCAGCGCGCGGCCGATCGGCTTCGGCGTTTCGCTGCGCAGCACCAGCGCCGTGGTGACCGCACCATGGCGCGCCACGGCGTCGACGATGGTTTCAAGGTGGGCGGGCGAGGGCACGACCACTTTCAGGATGAAGCAATCCTCGCCGGTCAGCCGGTGCACCTCGGTGATCTCGGGCATTTCGGCGAACTGCTTCAGGCACGGGGGGATGTGCTCATGCGTGGTGCGCACGCGGATGATGGCCATCATGCCGAGGCCGAGGGCTGCCGGATCGATCACCGCGGTGTAGCCGGCAATGATGCCACGCTCCTCCAGCCGCTTGACCCGCTCGGAGGTTGCCGGTTGCGACAGGCCGACCCGCCGGCCAAGCTCCGATATGCCGATGCGGCCGTTCTCCTGCATGGCCTCGATGATGGCGATGTCGGTCGGGTCGAGCGGCGTGCGCTCGTCGTTGGTCTTCATGGGGAACCTTGAATCCATCGGCAATGCAGTGATTTTTCCGATGGTTTCCCATTCTCGATGCCAGCGCAAGACGCCACCATGTATCCACGATCGATAGGAGCAAGGCGACATGACGCATTTCATCATCCTGCCGGGTAGCGGCGGTTCCGGCCCGGCGCACTGGCAATCGCGCTGGGAAAGCGCCAATCCGGCGATGCGGCGCTTCCAGCCGTCAAGCTGGGACCTGCCCGGTTTCACCGACTGGCTGGCGGCGCTGGAGGCCGCGGTGATCGCGGCGCCGGGGCCGCCGGTGCTGGTCGCGCACAGCCTGTCCTGCCTGCTGATCGCGCACTGGCAGAAGATTTCGCAGAGGGCGGTGAGGGCGGCCTTGCTGGTCGGTGTTCCCGATCCGGCATCCGCGGTCTTTCCGGGATACGGCATGGCCTTTGCCAAGATTCCCGAGGGCCGGCTGCGCTTTGCGTCGCTGGTGGTGACCAGCACCGACGACCCCTATGGCTCGGCGGACTATGCGCAGGCGCGGGCGACGCAATGGGGCAGCCGCATCGCCGTCATTGGGCCGTTCGGCCACATCAACGCCGATAGCGGTCTGGGTGACTGGCCGGAAGGTTTGGCGCTGCTCGAGGGTCTGGTGTCCGAGGCTTGAGGGCGCTCAGCCGCCATTCACCAAAGCGAAAACCAGCTTCTGCAAATTGCCGCCCTGGCCAAACTCGACGCGGTCGAAATCCCGGCTGCCCTGTATCCTTGCCTTCGAGATCGCGTCGAGTCGCTTGACCACCTCGGCCCTGGTCTTGCTGCATTTGGGATCATCGGCGACGGTCAGGCCGTCCGTCACGGCTTCGATGTCATGGACCATTTGTATCATGCTGGCGCCATGTACCTTCTCATGGGCGCTGACGCCGGCGATGAACACCTCCCATTTCTTCTGGGCGGCCGGTGGCAGCGGCGCGGAAGGGCTTGGCAAGGTGTAGGTGATGATCAGTTTCGGCTTCCCCGCCGTCAGCACGCAGTCCTTGCCCCTGGGCTTGTAGTCCCTGACCCCCCAGGTCAGCTTGAAGTTGGTGTAGGCGATGGCGCGGGCAATACCGACATTCGGCCCGTTCTCGCCGATCGACCGGTAGAGCTCCAGCCCGGACTGGCCCGAAATGGCGTAGGTTTCGACTTTCTCGACAGGCTTCCACTCTGCATGGGCCGTGAGCGGCAAGGTGACCAGGGCGGCCAGCACGATACACAGACGAACACAGGCTCTCAGCAACCACTCTCTCCAGATCGGGACCGAACGACCTTGCCGAACAGGCATGCCACCGGAAGGCTTTTCCTATATGCTGCCGGCCGGTGCTGCAAATCTCTTGCAGGCAGTCAATTTGGGGGAAGTCATGAGGAGATATCTCGTCGTCGCCGGTGCCTTGGCCGCATTGCAGGCCGCGCAACCGGCTTTTGCCGCGTCGTGCAGCGGCTGGAGTGCCAAGATGGAGGTAGACGAGGGAGGCAAGGTGCTGACAGCCTCGGTCTGCGGCGGACCGAAGGGCGATGCGTATCTGATGCTGACCTGTTTCGAAACGCCGGTGCTGAGCTACGATCTGGGCGCCAGCGGCCAGCAGACGGAGCCCGGAATCAGCGGCGCGTTCGACTTCAAGGCCGACGGCAAGACGGTGACCAAGACGCTGCAGCTCGAGGAAATGTACAATTATTTCGTGGTCAATCTGGCGAAGGCCGATCCGCTGCTCGACCTGTTGCGTTCGAAGGGCGATGTGACGGTCAGCGCTGCCAAATTTGGCGCGATCAGCTTTCCGCTGAAGGGGTCGAGCGGGGCCATAGGCAAGGTGCTGGCGCAGTGCGGCAAGGCGAAGCCTGCCGGTGATGCGGATTAGGGGCTCCACAGTTCGATGTCGGCGGGACAGAGGGGGGTGTGAAGGATCGCTACAGAACGAATTTTCTGCATCCTTCTATCCCATCACCCCGCCCAAGCGCACCGTAGCCGCCCTCAACTCCTCATCCGAAAACCCGGAGAAACCCAACACCAGCCCGTGCCTCGGCGTCCCGTCGATGAACATGGCGGACAGGGCACGCGCGCCAACGCCCACCGCCTTTGCCGCCTCGACAATGGCCGTGTCCGGCCCGCCGCCCTTCAGCATCGCCATCAAATGCAGCCCCTGTTCCGGCACCGTCACGTCCAGAGCATTGCCGCAATGCGCTTCGAGCCCCGCCACCAGCACGTCGCGCGCGGCTTGCACGCGGCGGCGGACGCGTCTGAGATGGGCAGCGAAATGGCCTTCGTTGAAGAGATCGGTCAGCGCGCCTTCGGCCAGTGTCGAGGGGTAGCGATCGGACCGTGCCCTGACCGCCATGACGGCATCGAGCAGCGGCTCCGGCACCACGACATAGCCGATGCGCAGTCCGGGGAAGAGTACCTTTGAGAACGTGCCGAGATAAGCGACGCGGTTCGCGCCATCCATGCCTTGCAGCGAGGTCAGCGGCGGGCCGGCATAGCGGAACTCGCTGTCGTAATCGTCCTCGATGATCCAGGCATCGTTGCGCCGCGCCCAGTCGAGCAGGGCCAGGCGGCGGCGCATCGTCATCGTCACGCCGAGCGGATATTGGTGCGAGGGCGTGACATAGGCCGCGCGTGCGTTCGGGCAAAGGCTTTCGCCGATGTCGGGGTCGAGCCCTTCGGCGTCGACCGGCACGCCAACCACCCTGGCGCCACTGCCGGCCAGAGCTGCATGCGCCATGGGGTAACAAGGGTTTTCGATCCACACCGCGTCGCCGGGGCGAAGTGCGGCGCGTACCAGGAGGTCGAGCCCTTGCTGTGTCCCCGATGTCAGCACGATCTGGCCGGCGTCGCAGCGCACGCCGCGCGCGGTTCTGAGATACGTGGCAATCGCGGTGCGCAGCGGCAGGCCGCCGCGCGGGTCGCCATAGCGGAAATGCTCGGGGCCGGGTCGGGCGAGGTGGCGCGACAACAGGATGCGGAACAAATCAAGCGTACGCGGGTCGGATACCGCCACGCCAAGGCCGCAAGGCAGTGACGTGGCGGCATCGATCTCCGGCGGGCGCGGCTTGATCAGTGTCATCGGCAAATGCGGCACATCTGGCGCGACGAAGGTGCCGGCGCCGACCTTGGCTGTTGCAAAGCCTTCCGAGATCAGCATTTCGAAACATGCGACGGCCGCCGAACGCGACAGGCCGAAACGCCGGGCAAGGTCGCGGGTGGTCGGCAATTTGGCGCCGGCGGCCAGTGCGCCGGTCTCGATCAGCCGCCTGAGCGCCGCATAGAGCTCGCGGCTGCGCGGGCCGTCGCCCGGCAGCACCGGGATCAGCGCCGACCAATCCGGCATATTGGTCTGATTTTTATCCATTGGATTGGTCCTTTTATCGACCAATATCACAGCGCATGRTTGGCAGACCAGAGACAAGGATGCAAGCCGTGAACGACGTCGCCGCCAGCTTTCCGACCAGCAAGCGCAACCGGGTGAAGCGCCGGCATGATCGTGGCAGTTATGACCACGCATCGGTGTTCGCGGTGCTGGATGCCGGCCTGCTCTGCCATGTCGCCTACACGCTCGACGGCCAGCCCTATTGCACGCCGACCATCCATTGGCGCGAGGACGACATGCTTTACTGGCACGGCTCATCGGCCAGCCGCATGCTGCGCCAGCTGCGTGGCGGCACACCGGCCTGTCTCACCGTGTCGCATCTCGATGGGCTGGTGCTGGCGCGCTCGGGCTTCAACCATTCCGCCAATTACCGCTCGGCGATGTGCTTTGGCACCGCGCGAATCGTTGATGACCCAGAGGAGAAGATGAAGGCGCTGGCCGGCGTCGTCGACCGCTTCTATCCCGGCCGTAGCGAGACCTTGCGGCCGATCTCGGCGCAGGAGGCCAAGGCGACGACGGTGATCGGCATGCGCATCGAAGAGGCGTCGGCCAAGGTGCGGGCAAAGGGTGTCGGCGACGATGAGGAGGATTACGGCCATCCGGTCTGGGCCGGCGTCATCCCGGTGCGCATGGTGATTGGTGCGGCCGAGCCATGCCCGAGGCTGCTGCCTGGTATCGAGCGGCCGGGGAATCTGGCTGGCTATGCCGAGGGCGAGAGGCTGGATCGGGCGCTGACGAAGGCGCAGGCGGTGTATGAGGGCGAGGCTGAGGCATAAGCTGATAGCCTGCCGATGCCGGCACAGCAGGATCGGTATTGACAGGCCACCCGCACGCTCTGTTCTGTCGCGCAATGATTTACGATCGTTCGCAACTCGAAGACGCCTTCCGGGCAAAGTCCCGGCTCAAATTCCTGTTATTCTGGGGACATCAGGTCTCCAAGGACGGCASCRTCACCGCSTCCTGCTTCAGCCAGTGGTGGCCGGCCCGGTTCACAGTGGCTGGCCGCAGCTATCCGACAGCTGAACATTGGATGATGGCCGAGAAGGCGCGGCTGTTTGGTGATGACGAGACGGCGGCGCAGATCCTGCAGGCGGGAAGCCCCAAGCAGGCAAAGCAGTTCGGCCGGCAGGTGCGCGGTTTCGACGAAGCCAGATGGGACGCCGAAAAGCGGCGCATCGTCGGCGAGGGGAGTTTTGAGAAATTCCGGCAGAATGCCGCCTTGCGCACATATCTGCTGGCGACCGGCGAGCAGATCCTGGTCGAGGCGAGCCCGATGGACCGAGTGTGGGGCATTGGCCTCGCCGCCGATGACAAGAAAGCGGCGAACCCGCTTCTGTGGCGCGGCGAGAACCTGCTGGGGTTTGCGCTGATGCAGGCCCGCGACCGGCTGCGTTGAAGCTGGCTCCCGCCAGCTACGCTGCATTCTAGGCGAAAGGCCTGAAGGCTCTGGTGAACGGCAAGCCGTTGAATGTGTGGGTACAGCAGGAACAGGATGGTTCCATATCCTCGACCCGCAAGTCGGGATCGACGCGTGCAAGGCGGTTGTCGCCGTCGACATAGAGGCCGCTATAGTAGGAACTTTCGCCGACCCTGATGAACGGCTTTCTTTCGGCCTCGCTGCGCGCGACCATCCAGAAGATCGGATCGGCACGGTCCAGGCGTGCCACCGCCTCGCTGTGAACCGCGGCCCAGTCGTCGCCGAGATGCGACAGCAGGAATTTGAACAGCGGCGTGTAATCCAGACCACGGTGGTGTCCGCCATGCATCGAACCCCGGTTGGTCGAGCCTTCCCGGCCTGAGTTTCGCGACCATCTGTACTCGCCGCCCCGGTCATGATGAACCAGGCGGGTTCGGGTGTTCACTTTGCGGTAGAGCGGTTCCTTGGCATGCATGCCGGCCCTCTTGCGAGATGGTGGGACGGGCATGATTGCAGCCGATCGCGTCCGGCTCAAGTGGCACGTTGCCCCGGCTGGCGCCTCGCGCTATTCCGGCACCATGATCACCTTCCGCAAGGCGCAAGCCACCGACCTGCCTGCCATCGTCGCCATGCTGGCCGACGATCCGCTCGGTGCCGCCCGCGAAGATGCTTCGTTGCCGCTGGCGCAAGGCTATGTCGATGCCTTCAACGCCATCGACGCCGATCCGAACCAGTTGCTGGCGGTGGCGGTGGATGGCGGCGAGGTGATCGGTACGTTGCAGATCACCTTCCTCGCCGGCCTGTCGCGCAAGGGCGCCTGGCGCGGGCAAATCGAGGCCGTTCGGATTACCGGCCACCGGCGCGCGGGCGGCATCGGCCGGCTGATGTTCGAATGGGCGATCGAACAATGCCGGGCGCGCGGCTGCAGTCTCGTCCAACTCACCACCGACAAGGGGCGGGCGGACGCGCATCGTTTCTATGACAGCCTCGGCTTCACCGGCAGCCATATTGGTTACAAGAAGGCACTGTAGCGTTCCGCCTCAGCCGCGACTGGCGTATACCGCAAGGCTTTCAGGCACTATTCAAATTGCCTGACAAAGCGGATATAGGTCAGCCAGGTTGACCTATATGAAAATCGTCTGGGGAGGCGTGACTTGACCCTTATGAACCTCTTGGCTTCGCGCTCGTCGCGCATGAAAGCCTCCGAAATCCGCGAACTGCTGAAGCTGCTCGACCAGCCGGATATCATCTCGTTTGCCGGCGGCATTCCCGATCCGGCGCTGTTTCCGGCTGACGCCATCCGCGATGCCTATGCCGAGGTGCTGGGCGGTGCGGAGGCGGGGGCTGCACTGCAGTACCAGGTCTCGGAAGGCTACCTGCCGCTGCGGCGCTGGATCGCCGGACAGATGGGCAAGCTCGGCGTTGCCTGCGACGAGGCCAACATCTTCATCACCTCCGGCTCGCAGCAGGCGCTGGATTATCTGGGAAAACTGTTCCTGTCGCCCAATGACACCGCGCTGGTGACATGGCCGACCTATCTTGGCGCGCTGCAGGCCTTCAACGCCTATGAGCCGCGCTACGACCGGCTGCGGCCCGAAGGCGGCAACATGACGCCGGATGCCTATCGCGCGGCGGCAGCGGCAAATGGCGGCAAGGTCAAGTTCGCCTATCTGGTGCCCGATTTCGCCAACCCGACCGGCAACACGCTGGACAAAAAACAGCGCGAAGCGGTGCTCGACCTTGCCGGTGAACTCGACATTGCCGTCATCG
Organism: Mesorhizobium sp. P3_A9; assembly: GCF_056402975.1. Lineage (NCBI taxonomy): Bacteria > Pseudomonadati > Pseudomonadota > Alphaproteobacteria > Hyphomicrobiales > Phyllobacteriaceae > Mesorhizobium > Mesorhizobium sp. P3_A9. The sequence goes on from NZ_JBFUGJ010000133.1 coordinate 9,911, forward strand.
AGGACGCCGCCTATCGGGCGCTGCGCTATGACGGCGAGGGCGTGCCGCCGATCCTGGCGCTCGATTGCGCGCGCTCCGGCGGCATCGACAAGGCGCGCACGCTCTATTGCGGCTCGTTCTCCAAAATCCTGTCGCCGGGCATGCGCGTCGGTTGGGTCTGCGCGCCGCGCCATGTTGTGGAGAAACTGGTGCTGATGAAGCAGGCGTCGGACCTGCACAGCCCGTCGATCAACCAGCTGGTGATGCACCGCGTCGCCGAAGCCGTGTTCGACGGCCAGGTCGAAAAACTCATCGGCGCCTATCGCGAGCGCCGCGATGGCCTGCTCGGCGCACTGGAAGCCCACATGCCGGAAGGCGTGACCTGGAGCCGCCCGGAAGGCGGCATGTTCGTCTGGGCGACGCTGCCGGAAGGGGCTGATGCCACCGCGCTTTTGGCGCGGTCGGTGAAGGAGGCGCGCGTTGCCTTCGTGCCCGGCAATGCCTTCTATGCCGATGGCACCGGGCGCAACACGCTGCGGCTGTCCTTCACGCTGGCCGACCGGCGCGCGGTGACCGAGGGTATTCCACGGTTGGCGGCGCTGCTGAAGGGGTAGGGCTGGCGATGGTGTCCCTATGCCGCCACGTTCAAGAGCTGCCTGAGATTGGAAAGCCTGACGCGCGCCAGCTCGCGTAGCGATTTCTGGGACCCTTCCTCGCCGGTCTCGACAACGAAGATCAATGTCTTGAAGTCGAGCATGAACTCGTCGATGGCTGCGGCAACCTCCTGCGATTTGCCCTTGAACCGGCGCAGCAAGGCATTCGCTTCGTCGATGCCATCGCCGCCGGCGCTATCGAGCAGCGCTTCGAGCCTCTGAAAACTGTCCAATTCAAGTCCTCCCACCGCGCCACAAAACTCGGTCGGGGAGTGGAAGGTTCCAGCGCGACGTCGTCCCGCGAAAAGAAATCGCTGCCACCGTTTGAATTCCGTGGATTTGAACGAGCCGCTGGCATTCTTTTGTTTCGGGTGGAACCTCTGCGGCCAATAAAAGTTATAGCCACGTCTGATCCCCCGTCAGACATCTGAAAGCTGGAAATCAGCTTTCCCAAAGCCCGCCGGATCCCCCTCCTGGCGGGCTTTCGTTTGCAGTGTGGCGGCCGGACTTGCGGGGGGCTTTGCGTTGCCAGATTGGTGGCCCCGATGCTAACCGTGCAATTGGCGGCGGGAATCGGCATCGAGGCAACGCGCGCCAAAAATTGCTCAATAGAACTCCCAAGCTGACATCCATTACCTTACCGTCGAGGGCTATTTTTTATGCAAAATCCAATCAGGGCGATCTGTACTGCCGCGCTTCTACTTGCGGCTGGGGCCACGGGTCTGCCTATCATATCATCTGTTGCTTATATTTCGTCCGCGCGGGCTCAGGAAGAATATCTTCCGACCGAGAAGGACTTTGTCGGCAAATGGAAACTGAGTGGCTCCGCCATCCGGCCGCCGCGCGACATGACCGATGCGCCGACGCCGGAACAGGAAGCGGCCGCCGCCGAGTTCCAGCAGACGGTGACCGCCTTCTACGGCGCGTTCGACTATCTGGAGATCACGGCGGACGGCCGCTACAATTTCCATCAGCCCGGCGACCCGAATTCGGGCGCTTGCGTCTGGTGCGGAACCTGGTCCTTCAGCAAGAGTTCGCTGTGGCTCAAGCTGGATACCGCGCCCAGGCTCGATATCTATGCCAAGGACGGCGATATCCAGATGACCTACACCACTGAGCCGGACGAGAAATCGAAATACGCCTGGCTGGTTTTCGGCTGGACGAAGGCTGAGTAGGCGGCGCGCGGGCGGCAACTGGAAGCGAATTTCGAAACAGACCTTAAGCAGCTTTTCATCAATCTCGTATTCTCGTATACGAGATTGATGAAAAGCTGCCCGAGAAATCCATGAACCCATTGCCTGAAACCGTGCCGTTTTTCAGCCAGTGGGAAACGCCCGACATGACCCTGGCGGTGCTGGCCGACGGCGCCGAGGCGGCGCTCAGGCGCGATCCGCTGTGGCAGGGTTCAGGCGCTGACACGCTCGACGAATACGCGGTCTGGGCCGCCAATATCTGCGGCATGGCGTGCCTGAAAATGATCCTGGCGACGCGCGGCGAGATCGTGCCGACGATAGAGCTGGCGAGACGCTGCACCGGATATGGCGGCTATGTCGTCAGTGAAGGCTCCATCAAGGGCCTGATCTACGCGCCCTTCGTCACCTTCGTGCAGGCGGAATTCGGCCTGCAGGCTGAGGTGATGACCAATGTCGCGACAGCGGACATTCCGGCGATCCTGCAGCGATCGCGGTTCTTCATCGCTTCGGTCAGCAGTTCGATCCGCTGGCCCGAGCGCGAGCCGCCGTCGAAGGGCGGCCATCTGGTACTGGTCACAGTGGCGTCGGATGACGGTTTTCGCTTTCACAACCCATCCGGCCATACCAGCGCCACACAGGAAAACGCAGTGTTGGCGCCTGCCGATTTCGACCGCTTCTTTGCCAATCGCGGCATTGCCGTCACCATTTGATTTCGAGGGATTTTCGATGAAGGACAAGATCAGGGTTGCCATCCTCTATGGCGGGCGCTCGGCCGAGCATGACGTGTCGCGGTTGTCGGCGGCCAATGTACTGAAGGCGATCGACCGGACGCGCTACGCGGTGGTGCCGATCGCCATTTCCAGGGATGGCAGATGGCTGCTGCAACCGTCGTCAGAGGCCGGCAGCGACGGGGCAGGTGCTGCAGTGTCGGAGGATGGCGTGGAGGTTGCCCTGCTGCCTGGCGGCAAGGGCCGGCTGGTGGCTCTCACCAAGGGTGGCGAACAGCTTGACCCGGTCGACGTCGTCTTTCCCGTGCTGCATGGGCCGTTCGGAGAGGACGGCTCGGTGCAGGGCTATGCCGAGGTCGCCGATGTCGCCTATGTCGGCTGCGGCATCCTGGCTTCCGCCGCCGCCATGGACAAGGATGCCGCCAAGCGGCTGCTGCGCGAGGCCGGGCTTGCTGTGGCCCGCTCCGTCACATTGCGGCGCGGCGAGCCCGTGGCCTTCGAGGATATCGCGGCTCGGCTCGGCCTGCCGGTCTTCGTCAAGCCGGCGCGCCAGGGTTCGTCCTTCGGGGTGAGCAAGGCTGCCGACAGCGCCGGCTTCGCCACAGCCGTCGCGGCGGCGTTCCGGCACGACAGCAAGCTCCTAGTGGAAGAATTCGTCGCCGGCCGCGAGATCGAGTGCTCGGTGCTGGAGCGGGCCGATGGCTCACTCACCGTGTCGCCGCCCGGCGAGATCATCCCGGCCGACAAGCATGGCTTCTACACCTACGAAGCGAAGTATTTCGACGCCGACGGCGCAGTGATGAAAGTGCCCGCCGACGTCCCGGCTGATGTCGGCGCCAGGACGACGGAGATGGCGCGCCAAGCTTTCCGGGCGCTCGGCTGCGAGGCCATGGCGCGCGTCGACTTCTTCCTGCGCGCCGACGGTTCGCTGCTGATCAACGAGGTCAACACACTGCCCGGCTTCACCGATATCTCGATGTACGCCAAGGCGCTGGCGGCGATCGGCATCGGTTATAGCCAGGTCATTGACGTGCTGATCGAGCATGCGCTGGCCAGGCATGGGGCGCGCTGATCCGACAAGCCAGTCTCCATGGCGCGCGGTAGCAATCTGCTCCCGCTCGGGAACAAAGCGCTCTGTATAGGCGCTTGTGTTGCTGTTTGCTCCCGTACGGTATCTAATTTTCGGTTATTGATCCCGATCGGTAGCATGGTTGCTTGAATTTGAGCCTTTTGGGTGTTATGTTCCCGTTCGGGATCAAAAACATGCCGAAGACCACCATGCCTGCACCGACGCCCGCGCCGCTGAGCGCGATAGAAATCGCGCGCCGTGCCGCCCGATCCGATATCGGCACGCCCGGTGGCTTTGCCGAACAAGGCGGCGTGCCGCTGGCGCCGGTTCACGGCGAGCGAAATGTTGTCGTCCCTGTGAAGGGGGTGGAGATCAGGGCCTTTTCGCCGGACGTTCGGGTAACGCTGCCTCGCATGCTCGAATCCGATGCGGAGGAGCAGGTAACGACCTCACCCAGAGCCAAGGTCGCTGAGGCCGAACACACCACAATCGGATCGCCGGCGGATCTCGGCCGGCTGGTGCGCAAGGTGCGTGAGGGACGGCGGCTTTCGCAGCAGGAGTTCGCCGATCTCGCCGGCGTCGGCAGGCGTTTCCTGTCCGAACTTGAGAATGGCAAGCCGACGCTGGAACTGGGCAAGGTGCTGAAGGTTGCGAATGCCGCCGGCATCACGCTCCTCGCCAGGGAACGCTGATGGACGCGCTGGCGCTCGATGTCCGGCTCGACGGGTTCGCCGAGCCGATCGGCGTTCTGGCGCGAGACGACAATGGCGCTGTCGCCTATGCCTACCGGCCGGACTATGTCGCCAATCCCGATGCCGTTGCCTTGTCGCTCTCGCTGCCGTTGACCGACGAGCCCTATGGCGATGTTGCGGCCAGGCCGTTCTTCGACAATCTGTTGCAGGAGCGTGACGCGGCACTGGCCGATATCATGGCCCGCGAGGGGCTCGCGCGGGACGACATTGCCGGCCTGTTGTTCCATCTCGGCAAGGACTGCGCCGGCGCCTTGTCAGTGCTGCCGGCGGGGGCGCCTCCGGTCAAAGTACCCGGCGACTATGGTCGTGACTACATACCGGTCGGCGCGGAGCGGATGGAGCAGATCGTCGATGCGCTGCATCGCCGCCGTCGACTGCCCGATGGCACTGCCGATCCGTCGCCGCTGGCCGGCGTTCAGAGCAAGATCGCGCTGACCATGCTGCCAGACGGCTCCTTTGGCGAGCCGCGGCCAGGTTCGGGCGCGCCGACCACGCACATATTGAAGGTTCCCGATCAGGGTCATCTCCACGACGCCCGCGACGAGGCCGAGGCGCTCTCGCTGTCGCGGGCGCTCGGCTTCGAGACGACCGACGCTGTGGTCGTGCCGTTCGACGCGGTCGCCGCTCTACTGATCACCCGCTTCGACCGCGCGCGGACCCGCGACGGCCGGATCGTGCGTATCCATCAGGAGGACTTTGCCCAGGCACTCGGCTTGCCGGCGGCGTTGAAATACGAGCGGCGTGGAATGCCTGGCCGGCGCTTCGACGCGCCTGCCATCCGCCGTGTGCTGGAGGCGACCGCGGACCCGCTGGACGCCAAGGAGATTTTCGTCAGAGCCACCCTGTTCGACCTGATGATCGGCAACACCGATGGCCACGCCAAGAACTTCGCGCTGCTTCACGAGGCAGGCGGGCGCATCCGCATGGCGCCACGCTACGACCTTCTGYCGACGCGGCTCGACACCAACCTGACC
>NZ_JBFUGJ010000134.1:0-15202 GCF_056402975.1 Mesorhizobium sp. P3_A9
GCCGAGCCCGCTGACGCTGCCGCGATCAGGGGCATCGTGCGCGCCGCCTATGCCAAATGGGTGCCGGTGATCGGCCGCGAGCCGCTGCCGATGCGCGCCGATTACGACAAGGCCGTTGCCGAGCATCCGTTCGAGCTTGCCGTTGCGGACGGCCGCATTGTCGGGATGATCGAGACCATGCTGGCCGACGATCATCTGTGGATCGAAAATGTCTGCGTGTCGCTACAGGCGCAGGGCAGGGGCATCGGCCGGCTGTTGCTGGAGCGCGCTGAGCAGAAGGCGGTCGAAGCCGGCCGCCCCGAGCTGCGCCTGCTGACCAACGGCGCTTTCGAAGCCAATGTGTTGTTGTACAAAAGGCATGGTTATACGATCGACCGGGAGGAGCCGTTCATGGGCGGCATGACGGTCTATATGAGCAAGAAATTGACGCGATAGCGGGCAAATCGGAGGCAAAAATACGACGATGGCTGCCAGGGTCAAATTGAATCAACTTCCCGGATCGTACGCGATTTCGCGGCTCGGGGCGAGCGACAGCATTCCCGGCTGGGCGGACGGGCCGGGCTTCGTCAGCATCACCAGGACCGACGACGAGCTTTCGATCACGTGCCTGCAGGATCGCGTTCCGGGCACAGTCAAGCACGATGGCGACTGGGTCGCCTTCAAATTGCAGGGGCCCTTTGCTTTCGACGAAACCGGCATCGTGTTGTCGGTCATCCAGCCGCTGTCGGAAAACGGGTTGGGCATCTTCCTGGTGTCCACCTTCGACGGCGATCACCTGCTGGTGAAAGCGGCGGATCAGGTAGCGGCGAGAACGCTTCTGGTCAAGGCAGGACACACGCTGCTGTAATTCATCCCGCGTCATCGAAAAACGGCCAGGTCTGCTGCCCCAAAGCGTCTGGCTCAATCACTGGGGGCGCTGGCTCAACCAGTTCGGGGGTTGCGTTTGACAGCGCGGTTTGTGCATCGTTATCTCTAGCCAGATATCACGGCCGGAACGGCCCTGCGGCGCCCCCAAGGAGAAAACCATGTCWCACAATCTGCAGTTCTATATCGATGGCGCATGGGTCGATCCTGTTGTGCCCAACACGCTCGATGTCATCGACCCGTCGAACGAGGATGCCTTCGCGCAGATATCGCTCGGCTCCAAGGCCGATGTCGACAAGGCGGTGGCGGCGGCCAAGCGCGCTTTCAATTCGTTCGGCTTCACCTCGGTGGAAGAGCGCCTCGACATCCTGAACCGCATCATCGAGGTCTACAAGAAGCGTAGCGCCGATCTGGCGCTGGCCGTGTCGCGCGAAATGGGCGCGCCGCGCCAGATGGCCCTCGACAGCCAGGTCGGCGTCGGCCTCGCGCATCTGCAGAAGATGGCGGAAGTGCTGAAAACTTTCCAGTTCCGCCACGTCAAGGGCAGCGCGCTGATCGTCAAGGAGCCGATCGGCGTCGTCGGCCTGATCACGCCGTGGAACTGGCCGCTGAACCAGATCACCTGCAAGGTCGGTCCGGCACTCGCCGCCGGCTGCACCATGGTGCTGAAGCCGTCGGAAATCGCGCCGCTCGACGCCATCATCTTCGCCGAGATCATCGACGAGGCCGGTGTGCCGAAGGGCGTGTTCAACCTCGTCAATGGCGACGGCCCGGGCGTCGGCCAGGCGCTGTCCAGCCATCCCGACATCGACATGATGTCGTTCACCGGTTCGACCCGGGCCGGCATCCTGGTGGCCAAGGCCGCCGCCGACACGGTCAAGCGCGTGCATCAGGAACTGGGCGGCAAGTCGGCCAACATCCTGTTCCCGGATGTCGACCTCGCCACCGCAGTCTCCAAGGGCGTCGCCGGCTGCTTCGGCAACTCAGGCCAGTCCTGCAATGCGCCCACCCGCATGTTCGTGCCGCGCGACCGTCATGACGAGGCGGCGGGCTATGCCAAGGCGGCGGCGGAAAAGTTCGTGGTCGGCCCGGCCGACGGCGCCAACACCAAACTTGGCCCGGTCGTCAGCCAGATCCAGTTCGACAAGATCCAGGACCTGATCCAGGCCGGCATCGACGAAGGTGCGACGCTGGTCGCCGGCGGCCCCGGCCGTCCTGCGGAACTGAACCGCGGCTACTACATCAGGCCGACCGTGTTCGCCGACGTCACCCACGACATGCGCATCGCACGCGAGGAAATCTTCGGACCGGTGCTGGCGATCATGCCCTATGACACGGTCGAACAGGCGGTCGAGCAGGCCAACGACACCGTCTACGGCCTTGCCTCCTACATCCAGGCCAAGGACATCCAGAAGGCCCGCGACGTGGCGGCACGCATGCGCTCCGGCAATGTCTACATCAACTACCCGACCTGGGACGCCGGCCTGCCCTTCGGCGGCTACAAGCAGTCGGGCAATGGCCGCGAATACGCCGAATACGGGCTTGAGGATTTCCTCGAGATCAAGGGCATCGCCGGGTATGAGGCGGCGGAATAGGCACGACGCGGTTTTGGGCCGGCAATAGTGCCGGCCCGAAGTGCTTCATCTGTCTGGCATCCGAGGCCGCCACGCCTGGGAATTGACGTGGCCGCCTTATCGAGCTTTGCTTGCGGTCAGCCACCGAGCATTTATGATGGTGTTGCGGAAATTCTTGGGTGTTTTCCGCACGAACCGCGGATGAGTCGAAGCTGGAAAAGTCAGAGCCCGACGAGAGTCTCTACCAGGTCTTCGTCGACGATAATTTCCATTATCGAGACGAGAGTCATCGATATTTGGACGGACAATTCGCAACCTACGATGAGGCGGTGGCGCACTGCCACGCCATAGTCGACGGCGAACTGGAAGATGCTTTCAAGCCGGAATTTACTGCCGAACAGCGGTTTGAGAAATACAGTTTGTTTGGCCTGGATCCGTTTATCAAGTCACCGCCTGGGCGACGGGGCGATCCGCCTTTTTCCGCTTGGGATTATGCAAAGGAGCGGTGCGGAATCTTGCCTCGAGACGCCACCATTTCAGAAGCCTGATTTTAAGCGCTTCTTGCCAATTGGCAAATACATGCTATATCTCTGCCAATAGCAGGGTGAGCAAACATGCAGCTTCAGTCCATCGTCACCACGCCGGCCACGATCGGATCAGCCATTTCCGAGGAAGAGGCCGGGGCGCTCGCGCGCACCACGGTCAATCTGTTCAAGGCGTGGAATCTCACTGACCTGGAGGCCTGCATCCTGCTCGGCGGCATGTCGGCACGCACCTGGGCACGTTGGAAGACTGGGGCACGCTGGAAGGAGGGCGGCATCGGCCGCATCGACCGCGACCTGCGCACCCGCATGGCGCACCTGATGGGCATCCACAAAGGCCTGCGCTATCTCTTCACCGAGCCGGCGCGCGGCTATGCCTGGATCCGCAAGCCCAATGCCACCTTCGGCGGCCAGTCGGCGCTCGACCTGATGCTGCGCGGCGAAATCTCCGACCTTGCCGCCATGCGCGAATGGCTCGATGCGGAGCGTGGTGCATGGTGAGTGGGCTTGGCGTCCGGCGCCGCGTCCACTGGCACCAGACTTTTCGCGTCATCCGCTCCATCCATCCGCCGATCGATCTGTTCGAGGACATTGCCGATCCGCGCGACTGGGAGGCGCTGGCCTCGGTCGAGGAGAAGACCAACCCGCGCATCCGGCTCGAGATCGGCGACCTCGGCAAGGTCACGGCGGCAAGGCGGGTGTCCGGCCCCGGCGCCAGCTTCGTCATGGCGCCTTTCGTGCATTGTTCGACTTTGCGGCCCGGCCGTTTCTCGGACGGCAGCTACGGCCTCTACTATGCCGGCGACAGCGAGGATGTGGCGCTCGCCGAGACCATCCACCACCACCAGAATTTTATGCGCGCCACCAATGAGGATCCGGGCTGGACGGCTGACTTTCGCGTGCTGATCGGCAGCGTCGACCGCGACCTCGATGACGTCAACGCCGTACCCGGCGTGCTCGACCCGGACGACTACACCGCCTCGCAGGCGGAAGGGCGGGCGCTGCGGGCGCAAGGCAGCGACGGGCTTCTTTGGAACAGCGTGCGCATGCCGGATGGGCAATGCATCGGCATCTTCTGGCCCGATGTCATCCCCGTTCCAGTGCAGGGCCGGCACTATTCCTATCACTGGGACGGCAAGCGCGTGGATTTCGTGCGCCAGCACGACACCGGCAAGGTGCTGGCAGTCAGCTGATGGCGCGCCGTCAGCTCTGTCTTAGTAGTGATAGCGACATTGCGCTATGAACAAGCTGTCTTCGCCTGCGCGGTAAACCAGACGGTGCTCCTGCGTGATGCGCCGCGACCACCATCCCGAAAGGGGCCCGCGCAATGGTTCCGGCTTGCCTGTCCCGGTGAACGGCGTGCGAGTGCATTCCTTGATGAGTGCATTTATGCGTGCGAGCAGTTTGGTGTCGGTTGCCTGCCAGTGCAGATAATCCTCCCATGCGCGTTCATGGAAGATCAGCCTCACTCCGGAAGCTCGCGCTCTGTCCCTTCGCCCTGGTCCAATCCCTGCGTCGCCTCAAGCAAGCGCTCGGCGTTGCGCGGGCTGCGCAGGAGATAACGGGTTTCCTCATAAGAGGCGAAATCCTCCACCGACATCAGCACTGCCGCCGGCTTGCCGCGGTCGCGCGTAATGATGACCGGCTCATGATCAGCGTTCACGCTGTCTATCGTAGCGGCTAGGTTGCGCCGCAAGTCACTGTAGGAAGTGGTTCGCATGGACAATCTTGTACGCGTTTACGTACAAGATGGCAAGGATTTTGAGATCGGTCATTGGGCCCAGGACGATGGGCACCCTTTCGCCAGCCTGCACCGGCCGCATTAGTTCCGGTCTCGTGTCATGCGGGAAACGCTTTCTCCGATCGCCATCAACAATAGCATGGATTTCCTGCCATATCGTCTCCACCCGATCTATATATCGGTTGAGATCGATGCAGGATAAAGATGGACAACGACATCATATTGAAGGCGCTGGCGCATCCGTTTCGGCGCGATGTTCTGGCGTGGCTGAAGGAGCCTGAACAGCACTTCGCCGCGCAGGCGCATCCGCTCGAAATGGGTGTCTGCGCCAGCCAATTCGATAATCGCGGCCTGGCGCAGTCCAGTGTTTCGGCACATCTGGCGACACTGGCGTCAGCCGACCTCGTGACGACGCGTCGGGTCGGCCAATGGGTGTTCTACAAACGCAACGAAGAAACCATCGCCGCCTTCCAGGCCGCCTTGTCCGATCTCTGACGATCCTCCCCGCTCCTCCCCAAAATGCATGAAAGGTATTTCTCATGGCTACCCTCTTTGATCCCCTGCGGGCTGGCGACCTGACGCTGGCGAACCGCATCGTCATGGCGCCGCTGACGCGCAACCGCTCGCCCAATGCGGTGCCCGGCGACCTCTCGGTGACCTATTACAGCCAGCGCGCCACGGCTGGTCTGATCGTGACCGAAGCCACCGCCATCAGCCATCAAGGCCAGGGCTACGCCAACGTGCCTGGCCTCTATGGCGCCGATCAGCTTGCCGGCTGGAAGCGCGTCACCGACGCCGTTCACAAGGGCGGCGGCAAGATCGTGGTCCAGCTCTGGCATGTCGGACGCATCTCGCACACGACGTTGCAGCCCGGCGGCGGCAAGCCGGTGGCGCCGTCGGCGATCCGGGCAAACTCCAAGACGTTCCTGGTCAAGCCGGATGGCAGCGGCGAGTTCGCCGAGACCTCCGAACCGCGCGCGCTCGATGCCGCCGAACTTCCCGGCATCGTCGATGACTTCCGCCGCGCCGCCAAGGCGGCGATCGAGGTGGCGGGTTTCGACGGCGTCGAGATCCATGGCGCCAATGGCTATCTCATCGACCAGTTCCTGCGCTCGGGCACCAATCATCGCACCGATGCGTATGGCGGCTCGATCGAGAACCGGACGCGCTTGCTGTTCGAGGTGGTCGACGCTGTCACGGGCGCCGTCGGCGCCGGCAGGACCGGGATCAGGCTGTCGCCGGTGACGCCCGCCAACGACGCTTCGGATGCCGACCCGCAGCCGCTGTTCAACCATGTCGTGGCGGGCCTGGGCAGCCGCGGCCTCGCCTATATCCATATCGTCGAAGGCGCGACCGGCGGCGCGCGTGACTTCAGCCAGGGCGACAGACCGTTCGACTACTCAGACCTCAAGGCCACCTATCGCAAGGCCGGCGGTACTGGCGCCTGGCTGGTGAACAATGGCTACGACAAGGAACTGGCCGAAAAGGCAGTCGGCGACGGTTACGCCGACCTTGTCGCGTTCGGCAAGCTGTTCATCGCCAATCCCGACCTCGTCAGCCGGCTGAAGCGGAACGCCGGACTGAACGCCCCCGACAAGGCGACGTTCTATGGCGGCGACGCCAAGGGCTATACGGATTATCCGACGGCGGCCTGAGCCGCCCATCCAAGGAGCCCACCCACAAGGCAGCCGGCTCCCTTCAATGGGAGCCGGTCTGCCATCGCGGTGATCCGCGGCCGGACTCAGTGGCCATGTCGCATGCGTTGCCGAGGCGGCGCCTGGCTGAACGGATTTCTTTGCGGCGGTGACTTGCGGCGATCAAGAATTTGCCTGATCAAGTCGGCAGAGGGCCAACAACCGGCAATTGTGCTTCAAAAACTGCTGACATGATGCTTCCCAGATTTCGGCGATCGATTGTAAAGGCGCTGCAGCCTCTCGCCGGTCTCGCCATCCTGCTGGCGCTCGGCGCTCCCGCCTTGGCCGGAGGCCTTGAGGATTGCGGCAATGACAAGCTCGACATCGCCAAGCGGATTGCTGCCTGCACGGGTGTCATCGAGGACAAGGCGACGACCCCCGGCAATCGGGCGCTAGCCTATTTCAACCGCGCCAATGCATCGGGCGATATGGGCGCCTACGACCTCGCCATCGGCGATTACACCGATGCGATCAGCCTTGATCCGAAAGACGCCGATGCCTTCAACAACCGTGGGCTGGCCTGGGGCCACAAGAATGACTACGACCGCGCCATATCAGACTACAGCCAGGCGATCAGCCTCAATCCGCAGCTCGCCGTTGCCTACTCGAACCGGGGCATGATCTGGAACGACATCAAGCGCGATTATGTCAAAGCCATCGCCGATCTCGACAAGGCGATCAGCCTCGACCCGGCAAACAGCACCGCCTACAACAACCGCGGCAATGCCTTTCTGCGCACAGGCGATTACGACAGCGCCGTCACCAGCTACAGCCAGGCGATCTTTCTCGATCCGCAGGACCCGGATCAGTATTTCAACCTCGGACTTGCCTGGTCGTATAAGCGCAATGACGAGCGCGCCATCGCCGACTTCAGCCAGGTGATCAGCCTCGACCCGAAACATGTCAATGCCTGGCATCGACGTGGTGGTGCCTGGGCCAGGATGGGCGATAACGATCGCGCCATCGCCGATTATGACGAGGCCATCAAGCTCGACCCCAAGGATTCCGAAACCTACAGCGATCGCGCATCCGTCTTCGCAAACAAGAAAGATTATGATCACGCTATCGCCGATTACGGCCAGGCCATCAGCCTCGATCCGAAAAATCCGTTTGCTTACAACAGGCGTGGCTCGACTTGGTCGGACAAGGGCGATCTCGATCGGGCTATCGCTGACTATGATCAGGCGATCCTCCTCGATCCGAACTATTTCATCGCCTACAACAATCGAGGTCTGGCCTGGTCGGACAAGGGTGATTTCGATCGTGCCATAGCCGACTACGACCAGGCGGTCATCAGGAACCCAAAATACGCGCAGGCTTACGACAACAGAGGCATGGCGAAGGCGGCCAAACGAAACTTCGATGGCGCCATCGCCGACTACAATCTGGCTATCCTCATCGATCCCAAATACGCCAGGGCCTTCAGGAACCGGGGCTGGGTCTGGGCTCGCAAGAGCCAATTCGATTACGCAATCGCCGACTACAACCAGGCGATCAGCCACGCCCCGAAATACACCAACGCCTACGCCGGCAGGGCCCGCGTCTGGCTGTACAAGGCGGACTATGATCGCGCCATGGCTGATCTCGATCAGGCGATCAGCCTCGATCCGAAAAGTGCCAGTGCCTACGACACGCGTGGTCTCGCCTTTGTCTACAAGGCTGAGTACGCCAAGGCCTTGGCCGACTACGGCGAAGCCATACGCCTCGATCCGAAATATGCCGACGCCTACGAGAGCCGAGGCATCGTCCGGTTCTATTTCGGCTCGTCTCCAGAGGCGCAGGCTGATTTCGAGCAGGCGGCCGGGCTGAAACCCGACAATGCCTATTATGCGATCTGGCTCGATCTGGCGCAGCGGCGCAACGGCCAGCCGAGCATCCTGCGCGACGCCAAGCTCGATATGACGAAATGGCCGGCGCCGCTGATCCGCATGCTGCTGGGTGATCAGACGCCTGAGATGGCATTGGCGGCCGCTGCCGACCCCGACGCGACGAAGAAGAACGAGCAGGTCTGCGAGGCGAATTTCTACATCGCGGAAATCCAGCGGCTGCAGCACCGCGACGATGAAGCGCTACGCCTCTATCGCCTTGCGCTGCGCGACTGCCCTCGGGACTTCATCGAAATCACGGCGGCGACCAACGCGATGCACGTCATGGGCAAGGCGCCGTGAAGTTCCATTGGCGCTCCGGTCTGGCCGCTGCGGCGGTGGTGTTTGCGCTCGGCACGGCGGCGACGGCCGCCGACAACGACCATGCCGACTGTGTCAATGAAGGGGTGGAGGCCGCCCGCAAGATTGCCGCCTGCACCGCGATCATCGAGGACAAGGCGGAAGCCGAGGACAACCGCGCCTCGGCCTATATCTACCGTGGCAATGCGCTTGCCGCGCAGGGCGACTACGACAGGGCGATCGCCGACTACGATCAGGTGATCGTCCTGCATCCCGATCTTGTCACCGCCTATCAAAATCGTGGCCTCACCTATGTGCGCAAGGGTGACTACGACAGTGCGACCACCAGCTTCGACCAGGCGATCTTCCTTGATCCGGAGAACGCCGAACTCTACTACAACCGTGGTGTCGTCTGGTCCTACAGGGGCAATGACGACCGGGCGCTCGCCGACTACGACATGACGGTCAAGCTCAATCCCAAGGATGCCAGGGCCTATCACAACCGTGGCCTGATCTGGTCGCACAAGGGCAATGACGACAAGGCGATCGCCGACTACAGCCAGGCCATCTCGCTGGATCCGAAAAATGCCAGCTCATACAACAACCGGGGCGATGCCTGGGACCGCAAGGGCGACGATATCAGGGCAATGGCCGACTACAACCAGGTGATCGGTCTCGATCCGAAAAGTGCCCATGCCTACTATCGTCGGGGCCTGATCTGGGCGCGAAAAGGCGATGACGATCGCGCCATTGCCGACTACGGCAAGGTCATCGAGCTCGATCCGAACGACGCCAGCATCTACTACAACAGAGGTGCGACGTGGCTGCGAAACCATGACAATGATCGCGCCATCGCCGACCTCGACCAGGCGATCCGCCTCGATGCCAAATTCGGCGATGCCTACTACAGCAGGGGCATCGCCTGGTACGGGAAGGGCGACTACGATCGTTCCGCCGCCGACTTCAGCACGCTCATCGTGCTCGATCCGGCAAACGCCAAGGCTTACCGCATGCGGGCCATCGCCGTGAACCAGACGGGCGACTACGACCGCGCTATCGCCGATAGCAGCCAGGCGATGGCGCTCGATCCCGACCAGGCCGTGGACTACTCCAATCGAGGCGAGGCGTGGTCGCACAAGGGCGATTTCGACCGCGCCATCAGCGATATGGACAAGGCGGTCAGCCTCGCCCCGAAAGACCCTTCCGCCTATTACGACCGGGGTGCGGCCTGGGGCAACAAAGGCGATTTCGACCGCGCCATCGCGGACTTCGACCGGGCGATCGAACTCAATCCGGAATTTGCCGATGCCTATTGCGACCGGGGCACGGCCTGGCTTCGTAAAGGCGATGTCGAGCGCGCGCTGGCGGACCTCGACCGGGCAGCCGTTCTCAATCCGAAAAACCCGAAAACCTATGGCAACCGGGGTATTGTCTGGGCGGCGAAGGGCGATGCGGGCCGCGCCATTGCCGATTATTCGCAGTCGATCAGTCTCTATCCGGACGACGTCGCTTCCTATCTGGGCCGGGGTATTCTCTATGTCTATTCCGACACGCCAGCCAAGGCACAGGCCGATTTCACCAAGGCCGCCACGCTGAAGCCCGACAATGCCTATGTCGCCATCTGGCTTGATATCGCCGAGCGGCACGCCGGCGGGCGCGGCCATTTGCTGAAGCAGGCCGGCAAGCTCGATCTGTCGAAATGGCCAGGACCTGTCGTCAGCATGTTTCTGGGTCGAAAGACCCCAGCCGCGGCACTTTCGGAAGCTGTCGCCCAGGACAAGGCCACGGGCGCCGGACAAGTCTGCGAGGCGAATTTCTACAGCGCCGAATTCAACCGGCTGCAGGCCCACGATGATGAAGCCCTGCGGCTCTATCGGCTCGCCGCCGCCACTTGTCCCAAGGGCTTTATCGAACAAGCCGGGGCCATTGCCGCTTTGCGTTCGTTGGGCAAGGCGCCGTGAGAGCGGTTCATCGCTTCAGCGACACGCACCGCGCTGTGGCATTTGATGCCGATGGCAAGGCCGGTGAGACAACGGCAGGCATCCTTGTCGGCGACTGGAAAGTCCGCCGCACCATGATCGATTTCCTGACCGGCGCGACCTACCGCTTCGCCGGCGACGTCGTGGTCACGGCTGATGCCTTCAGCGAGCATGGCATCATGCGGATCGGCTCCCGCGAAATGCCGGCAAGCCGGCGCTACCGGCTCGAGCCGGGCGAGGGTTCGATGCGCATCCTGCATGCCGATGGCCGCGACTTCATCGCGCTGGAGCCAAAGGCGGTGCAGACCGTGCGCCATCTCTGCGGCGCCGATCTCTATGTCGGGCGCTTCTTCTTTCGCGGGCCGGACGAATGGGCCGAGGCGTGGCGGGTCAAAGGCCCGCGCAAGAATTATGCGAGCCTGAGCAAATTTCGGCGCCTCAATGCCTGAGAATCTTGCTCAGAAACGCCCGGCTGCGGTCGGTYTTSGGRTSSGAGAARAACKCSTCSGGSGTGCCGCTTTCGACGATGGCGCCGGCGTCCATGAACACCACGCGCTGGGCGACCTTGCGGGCAAAGCCCATCTCRTGCGTCACCACCATCATGGTCATGCCTTCCTCGGCAACCGCGACCATGACGTCGAGCACTTCGGAAATCATCTCGGGGTCGAGGGCAGAGGTCGGCTCGTCGAACAGCATGATTTTCGGCCGCATGCCGAGGCAGCGGGCAATCGCCACGCGCTGCTGCTGGCCGCCGGAGAGCTGCGCCGGATAGGCGTTGACCTTGTCGGCCAGCCCGACCTTGGCCAGCAGTTCGCGGCCGGCCTTTTCAGCTTCAGTGCGTGGGATCTTGCGGACATGGATCGGGGCGAGCGTGACGTTTTCGAGCGCGGTCTTGTGCGGGTAGAGGTTGAACGACTGGAAAACGAAGCCGATTTCGGTGCGCAGTTGCGTCATRTTGGTGGCGGGRTCGCCGASRCGYTGGCCGTCGACGATGAGATCGCCGTCCTTGATCGTCTCCAGGCCGTTGACGCAGCGGATCAGCGTGCTCTTGCCGGAGCCGCTGGGGCCGCAGACGACGACCACTTCGCGCGGCTCGACGCTCAGCGTGATGTCCTTCAGCACGTTGAGCGTGCCGAACCATTTGTTGACGCCGCGAAAGTCGATCATGCCGGTTTTGGTCGGACCTGATTTGGTCATGCCCGCTTTGGTCATGGTTGTTGGCCCTTTGGAGTTCGATGTCACAGCTGCACCTCGCCATGGGCCGCACCCATGCGGCGTTCGAGCCGGCGGGCGAGCATGATCAAGGGATAGCAGACGATGAAATAGCCGACGCCGACGAGGAAGAAGACCAGCAGGCCGTTTGGCACGCGCTGCACCACCAGCCAGCCGACGCGGGTAAGGTCGGTCAGCCCGATGGCCGAGACGACGGAAGAATCCTTGATCAGCAGCACATATTGGCCGACCAGCGGCGGCAGCACGATGCGCATCGCCTGCGGCAGCACCACCTGGCGCATGCGCTGCCAGCGCGACAGGCCGGATGCCAGCGCTGCCTCGACCTGGCCTGTCGGTACCGATCGGATGCCGGCGGCGACGATCTCGCAGATGAAGCAGGCGGCGAGATTGGTCAGCGCGATGATGCCGGCGGTGAAGGCGTCGAGCTCGATGCCGAACTCCGGCAGGATGAAGAAGATCAGGAAGATCTGCACCAGGAACGGCGTGCCGCGGATCAGGTCGACCCAGGCGCCGATGACGCTCGAGATCAGGCGGTTGCCGCCGGTGCGCAAGATGCCGAGGCCGAAGCCGAGCAAGGTGCCCAGCACCAGGCTGATCAGCGACAGCACCACCGTCATGCCGAGGCCGCGCAGTGCGAGGGGATAGGAGCCGGCGAGGCTGAGGAAATGTTGCCAGATCATGTCCGCGCCCCCGCTGTGCCGAGCCAGCGGCTGGACAGAACGGCCAGTCCCTTCAGGCAGTAGTAGAGCAGCAARTAGAARGCKGCGATGGTKAGAAAGCCTTCCGCYGGCATGAAGCGGTCGGAGGCGAGCAACTGGCCGGCGCGCGTCAGTTCGGCAACCGAGATCAGCGACAGCAGGGCGGAGTCCTTGACCAGCACGATCGCCTGGCCGAGCAGCGGCGGGATCGTCACTTTGAAGGCTTGCGGCAGCACGACCAGCCGCATGCGCTGGACATAGGTCATGCCCGAGGCGACGCTGGCCTCAACCTGGCCGCGCGGGATCGACAGGATGCCGGCGCGGATGATTTCGGCGATGTAGGCGCCGCTGTTCAGCGACAAAGCGAGGATGCCGACGACGAGCTCAGGCAGGACGAAGCCGAGCCGAGGTAGGCCGAAATAGAGGAAATAGAGCTGCGCCAGCAAGGGCGTGGCGCGCACGGCGTCGATATAGGCCTTGGCCGGCGCGCGAAACAGCCAGCCACGCTGCAAATTCATGGCGCACAGCACGATGCCGACGACCAGCGCGCCGACAAAGGACAGCGCCGACAGCCATACGGTCGTGATCAGGCCCTGCCCAAACAGAGGCAGATATTCGACGATGGTGCGGAAACTGAAATTTTCGAGCATGGCCGCGCGGCGGTGAGAGGGAAGGGCGAGTAGCGAATAGCGAATAGCGAGTAGGGAAGTAGGGGGGCAGCGAAGCATGGCCGGAACGGCCATGCCCTATTCGCTACTCCCTATTCGCTAYTCGCTATCTCGCTAATTCCTCAGTGATCCTTCTTCCAGGCGTCGGAATTCACCCAGTAGTCGAGGTTCTTCTGCAGACGGCCGTCGATGGTGACCTGGTTGAGGAACAGGTTCATCCAGACCAGCAGGTCGGGCTCGTCATAGCGGGTGGCGAAGGCAAGCGGCTCCTTCGACAGCAGGTCCGGCATGATGGTGAAKGTGCCGGCCGGRTAGGCSGTCKRCTGGCCCTTGACCGCCGAGACGTCGTTGACGCCGCAATCGGCCTGGCCGTTGTTGACGGCGTCGAGCAGCAGCGGRCCGCCGCCCTTGTAGCTCTTGATGTCGGCATCGGGGAAGGCGGCCTTGGCTTCCTTCTCGCCGGTGGCGCCGAGCAGAACAGCGATCTTGGTGCCCTTGGCCTTGCAGTCCTCGGTGGTCTTGAACTTGCTGTCGGCCTTGGTGAAGACGGTGCTGCCCGTGTACATGTAGGGCGTGGTGAAGGCGACCTTCATGCCGCGCGCCAGCGTCGGCGTCATGTCGGCGACCAGCAGGTCGGCCTTGCCCGACAAGAGCGCCGGGATCAGCCCGTCCCAGTCGAAGTCGAGGAAGGTGATTTTCACACCCATTTCCTTGGCCATCAGCTCGGCGAGTTCCACCGAACTGCCGGTGCGTTCGCCATTGGCGCCGACCAGCGAGAAGGGCGGTCCCTGCGTCTGCACCGCGACGCGCAATTCGCCGCGCTTGGTGATCTCGTCGAGCGTTCCGGCGCTGG
Source organism: Mesorhizobium sp. P3_A9 (assembly GCF_056402975.1). Classification (NCBI taxonomy): domain Bacteria; kingdom Pseudomonadati; phylum Pseudomonadota; class Alphaproteobacteria; order Hyphomicrobiales; family Phyllobacteriaceae; genus Mesorhizobium; species Mesorhizobium sp. P3_A9. Next base: position 14,012 of record NZ_JBFUGJ010000134.1, read on the forward strand.
CACCGGCTGTGAGCCCGGCAAGGGCAAGTCCGGCGATGAAAAGTCTGGCAATCTTCATTTTGGTATTCCTCCCTGTTGTTGTTTGCCCGCGGAGTCCCTTGGGCTCTTTTTTGAGCGGCGGCGCCGTTTGCCGGCGGCAGCCACCGTTCGAAAATTCTCAGTCCYAGGCCACCGTCTCGATGACCTTGATGCCGCGCTTGGCCAGCGCATCGAAGAAGGGTCCGTCAGGCACATGCAGCAGCGGGTTCAAAAGGCCCGGTGTGGTGATCTCGCGCCGCGCCAGCATCTGCGCCACGATGCTGGCGGGATAGCCGACGCCGAGGCTCATACCGAACAGGCCCGAGCCCAGGTCGCGTTCGATGATCAAATCGGATGTCACCGTCTTGGCGCGGCCGCCTTCGAGGCCGGAAAAGACATTGCGCATCACGCAAAGGTCCTTTTCGCCGGGACCGTATTGCAATTGCGGGCCGAGCAGCCGGCCGAGGAATTCGCGCGGGCTGTTGGAGGTGCCGGGCACCTTGTCCTCGGAGAGGAAACCAAGCTCCTTCAGCGGCGCCCAGAACGCCGACCATCCCGGCCAGCGCAGCGTGTAGCGGCCTGAGCGGCGCAGCCCTTTTGCCGCGGGAAGCATCTCGACATAGTGCAGCGCGTCGCCATTGGGAAAGGCTTCAAGCCGGCCGAGGCCGGCGACCTCGATCTCATGGATGAAATGACTGTCGTGCTGGCGGGCGGCCGGCACGGCGACGCGTTTGCCGTCCTCGATCATGACGCTGTCGCGGTTCTGGCTGACCAGCACCATGTCGAAGTTCCAGCTCACCTTGTAGCAAAGCGGCTTCGCCATCGCCTTCGGTTCGGGGATGCCGCCGCAATAGGAATCGATCGTGGTGATGGTGTCGAACTGCCTTGCGGCGCGGGCGTAAAGCACGAGGTCGATGCCCGGGTCGAGCCCGCATTCGGTCATAACAGACACACCGGCCTGTTCGGCTTCCGGCGCCAGATCGGCGATGGCCTTGCTGTAATTGGTGGTGACCAGCGGCGTGCGGGTCGCGATCGCGGCTTCCACCGCTTCGCGCATCAATGGCTGCGGCAAGAGGTCGATGACGGCGTCGGCATCGGCCAGCACGCTGGCCAGAGCCGGGCCGATCGCGCCTTCAGGAACGACGAAGCGGACGCGGGCAAGGTCGGTCAGAT